>CAYFWG010000103.1:0-4224 GCA_964346775.1 uncultured Mogibacterium sp. | reverse complement strand
ACCAGAAGGAGAAGTAAAATGAACTTAAATCAAGCAACCATACAAGACATCAACGCCATCACATATGCGAGACCAAGTAAAGTTGGATTCATCGTAAAAAAGCATGGTGTGCCGACCAGCTATCATCCAACCCTGCAGGACGCAGAGGACTGCTACCGTGACAAATCATCACCTACCTCAGCACTGCCTCCGTCCTTGAAGGTCGAGGAGCACTCGTTACCGCACCTCCTCACTCTTGCATATCATCTCCCAACAGATACTGTCTACTTGTTCACATCTCCTGTGGAGGGGGCTCCTGCTTTTTTTGGGTATAGTTACTCAACACTATGTAGGTTTGCCAAGAGGGAGGCGTCGTTCGAAGATGGATGGCAATTTGTCCCGCAGTTGAAGGCAATGTTTATCCTAGAAAGCACCCTGTTCTCACGCAAGGTGTCTGACTCAGAGGTGCCACCGATGCTTACTCCAGACATTCGTGAAGCACTGATGGACGCATACAAGCTCACGCACGCAACGTTTCCAGATAAGTTCGCAACGGCAGTTCTCGTGTCGCCGTACAATATGGAGTTCATCGGCAACATCCCGAACGTATATTCACCCCTAACCACCACCCCCGTCCTAGCAGAGGTTCCGAGGAGTGTGGCACAGATTTTCACAGACAACCTGATGCCTTCGGTGTCTAGTATTATAAAGGAGAACACATGACCGCAATCAAGTCAATAGCATTTTGCATGGGCTGGATTATAACCGCAAGCATAGGGCTCTGGGCTATGGCAATCTATGGAGCGTTTTTCGCAATAATGGAGATAATCGGATAAATATCTGATAAAAAAGATATTTTAGTGTTGACAATAGTCCATACTTGGGATATAGTATGGATATATCAAAGAAAAGATAAGGAGATTTGTATGGTAGTTAATTTTGAAGTTGGTAAGACCTATGTGTATAATGGGAAGATAGGTGACCCTTCTCCCTTTGTAGGTATCAATGTTGAGATGCGAGACGCACTCTTCATTGTTTCGGGTAAACCCTTGGTGTGTACACATGTTGAGAACAGCTCGTGTCCGTTCATTAAGTTTGACGGTATGTCTAGCCCGAGAGGATGGGCACTCAACAGTCGCTACCACCTCTTCGATGAGTTTGAAAAGAAAACAGTGGTAAAAGAGGAGCAGAAAGAGGAGAAGAAAGAAATGCCAAAGTTTGAATCTGGTAGGAAGTATCGTTACACCGGTCCATCGGATAGTGTCCTTGATTTTATTAGGATTGGCATTGACGGTGAAGATGCTGAGTATATCGTCAGTGGAGAGCCGTTGACAGTTGAATTTTCAACAATTGGTAACCGGATAAAGTTCGAGGAGTTCGAGAACTCGTGGTCATTCCTCAGTGATATGTTGAAGAAGTTCGAGGAAGTCACAACCCCTGTTTCCAAAGACAAGTATGTTCCTGCCAAAAAGTTCGAAGCATGCAAGTGGTATGTGTGTCATCTTAGCAAGAGACCGAGTACGTGGAACGATGACGGTAAGATGGATGGATTGCTTGACGGAAAACCACACAAGTGTATTATGGGTAACGAAACCTATGCAGAGTTCAAGGACATACCTTTCCGTGGTGATGCAGGTTGGGATTTCCACAGCACCATTGATTCCTTCGAGGAAGTCCCTGCTCCAAGCTTTGAGGTTGGCTGGGAGCAGAAGTATGCCGAGTTGGAGAAGCGATATCATAAGCTCAAGGGGATGTTTGTTGAATATCTGATGGATGAGAAGGTACATTGATGCTTATAGTGGTTACAGGAAAGAAGAGAAGCGGTTACGACACCCTAGACGTGTATCATAAAAAGATTGACGAAGTTACGGAGGACATCTATGCAAGTGCGTCTTATTGAGTCACACGGGGACGAAGCGTTCATCTCCCGTATAGCAGGGCTCTCACACGAGTCTCAGAAGGGTGCCAGCGTCAAACAACTAGTACAGTGGGGGCATCTGTCCCCGCTGGAGTTTGCAGGTGTCACGTACCTTATAAAGTGCCCTATCTTTGTTGCCAGACAAATCATGAGGCATCGTACTGCCAGCTATCTGGAGAAGTCTCTCAGATATTGTACACTCGACGAGATGATATGTGACTTGCCGTTTGAGCTCGTGGATAATACGGAGGTAGGTTCCTCTCTTTCTTCTGCCTTCGAAGCGTACAGGAACATCATAGAACAAGGAGAGAAGCTTATAGATGAAGATACTCCACCGAGTGATAAGAAACTCATACGAGGACGCTATAACGAGCTCGCAAGGAGCGTTCTTCCATTGTCACTAGAGACGAGTTTCTACGTGCAGTTCGATTTACGCAACCTGCTTCATTTCTTTGAGATGAGACTAGACAAGGACGCCCAATACGAAACACGTAGGGTTGCCAGAGCCATGCTCGTCCCACTCAAAGATATTTTTCCAACAATCTTTCAATTTCTTGTTGACAAGTATCCACATCTGGTATATATTAAAGATACAAAATGACCGAAAGGAGATTTGTATGGTGATTAATTTTAAAGTCGGTAAGACTTATAGGTATAATGAGGAGATAAACTAGTGTTTGAACAAGCAATAAGCAAAGAAATATTTGAGAAGAAGTATTGTATTCATGGAGAATCTTCTGTTGAAGAGGTGTTCAGAGGAGTAGCAAGGGAAATTGCATCATGTGAGAAAGAACCTCACGTATGGCAAGATGTATTTTACAAAGAAATGATAGAAGGGAGATTCTTGCCTGCAGGTCGAATCCTAGCAAATGCCAGACTAGATTCACCTATGAAAAATTACATGAACTGCTATGTCATTCCAGTTGAAGATAGTATGGAAGGAATTTATACAGCATTGAGGAATGATGCACTGATTGGTAAAATGGGTGGAGGTGTTGGATTTAACATATCCAAACTAAGACCACGAAACGCAAGTATCAGTAAAGGTGGTGAATCTAGTGGACCTATGTGTTTTTTAGATATATTTGATATATCTGCAAAAGCAATTCATACAGGAGGAGCTAGGAGGTCTGCCCATATTTGTATAATGAATATTGACCACCCCGACATAGAAGAATTTATTACCTATAAGAGAGGAGACACAAATAAAAAGCTTACCCAGTTCAATATTAGCGTCGGTATAACAGATGCTTTTATGGAAGCTGTGAAGTATGACAGAGATTGGGATTTGCAGTTTGGAGGCAAAGTATACAAGACTGTCAAAGCTAAATATCTGTATGATTTGATTACCGAAAATATGTATAAACATAACGAACCTGGAGTGTTCTTTTTAGATGCAGTAAATAAAAACAACAACGGGTCTTATATGTATGATATTGATTCTCCAAATCCCTGTGGCGAGCAACCATTGCCAGATTTTGGATGTTGTTGTCTTGGAGCTTTGAACCTTTCTGCTTTTGTAAAGAACCCATTTACTGATGAAGCCAGCTTTGATACACAGCTGTTTACAAAATCAATTCATCGTGCAGTAAGATTTTTAGATAATGTGTTGTCCGTTTCTGATTATCCTATACCAGAAATAAAAGAACAAGTATTATCAGAGAGAAGAATTGGGTTGGGATTTACAGCATTAGCAGATACATTTACCATGATGGGAATGGTATATGGAGATGATGATTCAATAAATTTGAGTCATCGTATCGGCAAAATATTAAGAGATGAATCCTATCTTAAATCAATAGCACTTGCAATTGAGAAAGGCACATTCCCTAATTACAAACACGAAATACTAGAATGTGGATTTGTTTCTAAACTGCCAGAGTATGTAAAGGATGAGATATCTAAATATGGGTTGAGAAATATTGCATTAAATACGATTGCACCTACTGGAACAACTTCATTGTCCATTGGCAATAATTGTAGCAGTGGGATTGAACCTGTATTTGCTCTTGAGTATACAAGAAATGTGAAACAACCAGATGATACTTTTATAGGACAGCAGGTATATAGCAGGACTTATCTTATGTGGAAGAAGTTGTTTGGTGGTAAAGAATTACCAGAATCATTTATTACAGCAGACAGAATTCCCATTGAAGATTCTGTAAAGATACAAGAAGTGTTCCAGCAGTATATTGATGCAAGCATTAGCAAGACATTGACATTGCCAGATGAATTTACATTAGAGCAGTATCAAGGGTTGTTGATGGACGCCTGGAATAAAAAACTAAAAGGGATAACCACATTTAACCCTAATGGGAGTCTGGCAC
>CAYFWG010000102.1:289-4276 GCA_964346775.1 uncultured Mogibacterium sp. | reverse complement strand
GTAGAGAGTTTCCTGAGGATAAGTGTGATTTTCGCACCGACTATCAAAGAGACAGCGATAGAATCATTCATTCTAAGGCTTTCAGAAGGCTTTTGCACAAAACTCAAGTTTTCATAGCTCCTGACGACGACCACTTTAGAACAAGACTCACACATACACTTGAAGTTGCTCAGGTTTCAAAGGGTGTAGCACGAATTTTGAGGTACAACGAAGACCTCACGGAGGCAATTGCTCTCGGTCACGACCTTGGACATACTCCATTCGGGCATCTTGGTGAATCAATACTCAATAGAATTCATCCTGGTGGATTTATGCACAACGTTCAAAGTTTGCGAACCGTCGACAAGATTGAGGAAACTTCGAGAAGAGTAGGTTTAAACCTAACATATGAGGTTAGAGACGGGATTTTGAATCATAGAGGAGGTTCTCTCCCTGTGACAAGAGAAGGTCAGATAGTTAAAATTTGTGATCGAATTGCCTATGTAAACCACGACATTGACGATGCTATAAGAAGCGGAATTCTTACTCTAGCGGATCTTCCTGCAGATAGTATCGAAATAATAGGAAAGACTCACAGCGACAGAATTAACAACCTTATCATCGATCTGTGTCAAAACAGCGAAGGCAAAGAAAGAGTCGAACTATCAAACCTTTATAACAATGCTTTGCTAAGCCTTAGGAGTTATATGTTTGCTAACTTTTATAACTCTCCTAATGTTATAGGTTCAATAGACATAGAACACCTTCAAACAGTCATTTCCTCGCTTTACAAATATTACCTTGATCATTCCGAAGAAATGCCGCCTCTGTATCAGAAAATTGCCGATCAGGACGGGATACAAGAAGCAGTAAAGGATTTGATATCCGGAATGACAGATAGATATGCTCTAAACACTTTTGACAGGCTCTTTGGAAATAAGGGCAGGAAGTAGATTATTAGATGTCATTAAATAACAGCTTTATCGACGAGCTTAAAATGCAATTGAATATTGTTGATGTTATAGGTCGTGAAGTTGCTATCCGAAAATCAGGAGCAAATTATAAAGGCCTATGTCCTTTTCACCACGAAAAAACTCCTTCATTTATGGTTAATGAAGAAAAACAGATATTTAATTGTTTCGGTTGCGGAGAAAAAGGCGATGTCATAAAGTTCGTTCAAAGCTATTACAAACTTTCATTCATGGAAGCTGTAGACAAACTATGTGAAGAGTACGGTATTAAAAAACCCGCTAATATGTCAACTAACTCAAACGTGGACTACAGCAAATACAATGAAATTAATGCAAAATCCGGAAGATTTTTTTATAAAACGCTTACATCGCGTAAAAATCCCGGACTTGAATATTTGAAAAGCAGGGGGCTTTCAAACGATACAATTACTAAATTCGGTCTCGGATATGCTCCCAACTCATATACAGCTTTAACCGATTTTCTTAAATCCGAAAACGTTACTGAGGAGGATCTTCTTAAGTTAGGTCTTGCCAACAAAGGAAAAAACGGTCTATATGATAAATTCAGGAATAGGGTCATTTTTCCCATTATCAATACCCGAGATAATGTTATCGGTTTCGGTGGTAGGGCCATCGGAGACGCTATGCCGAAGTATCTCAACTCTTCAGAAAGCGAAGTATTTATAAAAAAGAACAACCTATTTGGTCTAAACCTTACAAAGAAAGAAATATCGGAAGAAGATAAGGCGATTATCGTCGAAGGTTATATGGATTTAATCTCCCTTTATCAAAATGGAGTTAAAAATGTCGTAGCATCTCTAGGAACTGCGCTTACAGATAACCAGGCAAAGCTTATAACCAGGTATACAAAAAACATCGTTCTTTCGTATGATTCAGATTCTGCTGGTATAAGTGCTGCGATTAGAGGAATCGATGTAATGACTAGGGCAGGTGCTAAGGTTCGAATTCTAACTATCAGCGATGGCAAGGACCCCGATGATTTCATAAAGAAACACGGTAAAGAAAAATTTATCGAACTTGTCAACAATGCTGTTCCGGCAACAGATTATAAACTAGAAGTCGCCAAACAAGGATTTGACCTTAACAGTAACGAAGATGTTATATTATACATAGAGAAAATCATACCTATACTTCGGGACCTCGGTCCTGTTGAACAGGATATTTACATAAAAAAAATAGCAGGGGAATATAATATCTCCGAACATGCAATCGCTATGGGGATAAGAACCGAATCTGCAGAAAAAACTCTACCAAGAAAATTTTTCAGCAGAAAAAACGACCCCAAGGCTACCTATGATAGAGATATCAAGATCGAAATTTCTTTTTTGATACTGTCTCTGAATAACCCAAGTTATCTTCAACGTTTTGAAAAAGAAGGAATTGAATTCAAATCCGATCTTTCAAGAAAAATATTTTCACATCAACTTTCACTGTTGGGAGAAAAAGGAGGAGCAAATAGGATTGACATTGACGACATTCGAAAAATGCTCGATCCGGACGATGAAATTACTTTTAAAAAATACTTTGACATGATCCAAATAGGACCAGATGACGAAGCTTTTTACAAAGAAACTCTTATAACTTATATGATTAATAGATACAAGGACGAAAAGGCCGAAATTCTCAACAATCTGGCAGTTGCCGAAATAATGAGTCAATCGGAAGAAATGAAGTCGCTGGCATCAAGATTAATCGAATTAGATAAACTTATTAATGAAATGATGGAGGAAAACCATGCCTGAAAACACAAAAAAACGTAACGACGAGATCGTAGATACTTCGAGATTTGAAGATTTCGAGATCAATATCGAAGACGAAACTTCGCAAAGCGACGATTCGGATCATAGCTTAACAAAGGCTGAATTGATCGCAAATGTTCTTGTCAGAAGTGCAAAGAATACAGGTGGTGAACTAACATATGGAGAAATCGGTGCCTATCTTGCAGAACAGAATCTCGACAAAGATATTATTGACGATATATACGATATTGTCGAAACCAAAGGTGTTACGATTCTTGAGACAAGGGAGCCGACCAGTAATGAGCTTAAGGATGATGGTTCTGACAAAGAAGATCCTATTTTAGAGCTCGATGACGAAGAAGAAGTCGTCGACGAAGAAGAAGAGGCAAAGAAGAGCGGTGTTGTAATAAAGGCTACCGGAGAAATTGAAGTAAGTGCTGCATCAAAGAATATTCCTACCGACGATCCTGTAAGAATGTACTTCAAGGAAATCGGTAAAGTTCCTCTACTTACATCGGAAGAGGAAAGGGATCTCGCAATCAAGATTGAAGCGGGCGATGAAGAAGCTAAGAAAAAGCTTTGCGAAAGCAACCTAAGACTCGTAGTAAGTATAGCAAGAAGATATCTCAATAGAGGCCTTTCCTTCCTCGACCTTATACAGGAAGGTAACCTCGGTCTGATTAAAGCAGTAGAGAAGTTTGACTATACCAAAGGATATAAGTTCAGTACATATGCAACTTGGTGGATTAGACAGGCAATCACAAGATCTATAGCTGACCAAGCAAGAACGATCAGAATACCAGTTCATATGGTTGAAACGATAAACAAGCTTATTAGAATTTCCAGACAGCTCCTTCAGGAATATGGGCGTGAACCGACATCAGAAGAAATTGCTAAAGAGATGGGTATTACGGTTGAGAAGGTAAGGGAGATTAAGAAGATAAGTCAAGATCCTGTATCTCTTGAAACTCCTATAGGAGAAGAGGAAGACAGTCACCTGGGAGACTTTATCCCTGACGAAGACATACCTTCACCTGTAGATGCTGCAGCCTACTCTATGCTACAAAAACAATTGAGAGAGGTTCTCGAAACTCTATCTGATAGAGAGAAAAAGGTCCTTATTCTAAGATTTGGCCTAGATGACGGTCGTCCAAGGACACTCGAGGAAGTAGGTAAAGAGTTCAGCGTAACAAGAGAAAGAATAAGACAAATAGAAGCTAAGGCTATAAGAAAACTGAGACATCCAAGTCGCAGCAAGAAATTAAAGGATTACCTGG
>CAYFWG010000102.1:0-279 GCA_964346775.1 uncultured Mogibacterium sp. | reverse complement strand
TGGAATAAAATGAGGTTGAGTAAGAGAATACACGCTATAGTCGATGCGGTATCTTATGGTGAAACTGTTGCAGATATAGGGACAGATCACGGATACGTCCCTATGCTTTTAACAAAGCAAGGGATTTCCCCATATGTAATTATGTCCGATATAAGCGAATCCTCCCTTAGCAAGGCAATTTCCACCTTTAAAGAAGTTCATCTAGAAACTTCACCCGATCAGTTTAGGGTAGGAAACGGACTGGATACAATTAACACCTCAGAAGTAGACGATGTGATT
>CAYFWG010000101.1:0-4308 GCA_964346775.1 uncultured Mogibacterium sp. | reverse complement strand
GATGAGGATGCTATAGTAAATGCAGCCAAAGAATGTGGAGCAGTAGTTACTGCAGAGGAACATTCCATAATCGGAGGCCTTGGAGGCGCGGTTGCCGAGACCCTTGCAAGAAACTTCCCTTGCAGGATGGCGGTGGTAGGTCAGAAGGACACCTTCGGCGAATCGGGTAAGCCAGCAGACCTGCTGAAGAAGTACGGAATGACAGCAGAGGATATCGCAGTAGCGGTTCGTGCTTTGTTCAAACAAAAGAATAATTAAGAAGATTTTAACCTAATAAAATAAGCAGGTATGCATTACCTGCTTATTTGTTTACAGTTTATTTTCGTTCTGAGTAAAGAGCTTGAAGTGATTTTTATTATAGTCGATAAGGCCTTCTTTTCTCATCTTCGACATTTCGTTAGACATCGCACTCCTATCTACTTTTAAATAATCCGCCAGCTCCTGACGATTGAAATGAATATCAAAATATGGTGAGCGATGCTTAAGAGACTGATCGGAAAGATAGGAGAGAAGCTTGTCTCTAATGCTGTGCTGGGTTATATGCGAGAGCTTGGAATTCAAAGACAGGTTGTGGAATGCCAATATGTGAATCATATTATCGATTAATTTTGAATGAAAAGAGCAGGCTGAAGAACAGCGGTGCAATACATTCTTAAATGTCAAAAATAGAACTCTGGTATCTTCGGTTGCCTGAACACTTACATCGAGTGCAGCCTCTGGCACTGCCGCATAACTTGCACCAAAAGTTTCCCCTGGCAAAGTTGCATTAACGATGTGCCGGTTCCCCCAGAAGTCAAATCGAACAATGTTGACACTGCCAGTAAGAACTAAGCCGAACCTTGATGTAAAGTCTCCGTATCTGAAGAGGTATTCGTCCTTGGTGTAATTCTTAATCTCACATCCAAGACATGGAAGGACGGAATCCAGCTCCTCTAATGAGATGCCTGTAAAAAGATATGATTTGAGAATATTGAGCTTATCGTTTACGCTGAAATCTTTCATATTTTCTCCTGACGTTGTTTAAACAACAGAAATGATTAATTTATTATATTAAAATGTTGTTGAAATGGCAATATGCCCATTAATAATGAAAAACATTCTATATCTCATGAATAATAAATCAAAACACTCTTAAGGATGAAAGGAGAACTACAATGAATGAAATGTTTTGTTTCCAGTGCGAACAGACCGCAATGAGCAAAGGCTGTACGGGAAAAGCGGGAGTATGTGGAAAATCCGCAAATGTTGCAAAACTCCAGGACGAATTGACAGGAGCTATCGTTTTTCTGTCACACGGAGTTGTCACCCACGACCAATTTGACAGACCGGGCATGGACAAACTCATACTGTCTGCTCTTTTTACAACAATCACAAACGTTAATTTCAACGACGAGACGATTCAGGAAATGATCGATGAAGTACATTCGCAGAGAAAGAAGATGTGCGTAGATGTCAACGGAGAAGGCGGCTGCAACCATAGTCCTGTGGATTTTGACATGAATAAGGTTTGGGAAGCAGACGAAGATATCCGTTCACTTAAGTCCCTAATTCTATTCGGACTCAGGGGCATGGCAGCTTATGCATATCATGCAATGGTTCTAGGCTTTACGGACAAAGCGGTCAGCGACTTTTTCTATACTGCCCTCAATGCAATCGGATTTGAAGAAGATAGCGACAAGCTTCTCGCTTGCGTAATGAAGACAGGTGAAATCAATCTTAAATGTATGGAGCTTCTCGATAGAGCAAATACGGAATCTTACGGGAATCCTAGCCCAATCACAGTCCCTCTAACAATCGAAAAAGGACCTTTCATAGTTGTGACAGGCCACGACCTGAAAGACCTTCAGCTTCTGCTCGAGCAGACAGAAGGTAAGGGAATTAATATTTATACACACGGTGAGATGCTTCCAGCACACGCATACCCTGAACTCAAGAAGTACGACCACCTCAAAGGAAACTTCGGTACAGCTTGGCAGAATCAGCAAAAGGAATTTGACGGCATGCCTGCACCAGTTCTGTTTACGACGAACTGCTTGATGCCACCTAAAGCTTCGTATAAAGACCGCGTATTCACAACTGAAGTCGTTTCCTTCAAAGAACTTGTGCATATCGGAGAAGATAAGGACTTCACACCTGTGATAGAGAAGGCTCTTGAACTCGGCGGATACGAAGAAGACAAGGAGATGACAGGAATAAACGGCGGAAAGGAAGTAACTACAGGATTCGGACACAACTTCGTCCTCGATCATGCAGGTGAAATCGTCGAAGCTGTTAAGTCTGGAGCAATCAGCCACTTCTTCCTTGTTGGAGGATGCGACGGAGCGAAACCAGGAAGAAACTACTATACAGATTTCGTAAAACTCACACCGAAGGATTCGGCGATTTTGACCCTCGCTTGCGGTAAATACAGATTTAACGACCTCGACCTCGGCACAGTTGCAGGACTACCTCGTATAATGGACGTCGGTCAGTGCAACGATGCATACAGTGCAATCCAGATTGCTGTAGCTCTGTCTAAAGCGTTTGATTGTAGCGTAAATGAGCTTCCTCTTTCATTTGTACTTTCATGGTATGAGCAGAAGGCAGTATGCATATTGCTTACACTTCTGTATCTAGGAATTGAGAATATTTTGCTCGGACCTACGCTTCCGGCCTTCGTTTCACCGAACGTTTTGAACCTTTTGGTTGAAAAATACAACATCGCACCTATCAGCACACCTGAGGCAGATTTGGAGAAATTGATAGGTTAAGGCCTTGTAGAGAAGTAGGATTTGTATAAAAATACAAAAAAGTGAAAGAATTTTTAAAAAAGGTATTGCATAAATATTCATGTAGTGGTATTATTCTTCATGTCAAGAGAAAAACCGAACAAATATATTATTGGAGGACAGGACAATGAAGAAGAAACTTACAGTATCCATTTTGGCCATAGCAGTAATCTGTGCATTCGCACTCAGCGCATGTGGCGGTAAAGAAGAGGCTGAAACCCTCAAGGTTGTAACAGAAGCAACATTCAAACCTTTTGAATTCGTTGAAGACGGAAGTGACGAAATCCAAGGATTCGATGTAGACATGATGAATGCTATTGCTGAAGACCAAGGTCTGAAGATTGAATTCGTTAACATGGAATTCGATTCGCTAATACCGGCTCTCGATTCAAACCAGGGAGACATCATCTGTGCAGGAATGAACAAGCTTTCCGGAGACCGTGCAAAGCAGGCTGACTTTGGTGAAACATACTTTGAAAGTGACCTGATGCTTCTTGTTAAATCCGACAGCGATCTCACAGGAATCGATGCAGTTACATCCGATATGAAGCTGGCAAGCCAGATCGGTACAACCGGCGGAGATTATGTTCAGAAACTTGCTAAAGACGGAAAGATTGCTGAAGGCGTTGTCCTGAACCAGTGGACAGATGCATATCTCCAGCTCCAGAACGGCGATGTTCAGGGTGTTGTTGTAGACCTTCCTGTAGGCGAAGCATATCTTAAGGCTAACAAAGATGCTGCTAAATTCGTCGGCGAGAAATTCGGCGACCACGAAGAATTCGCATTTGCTGTAAAGAAGGGAAACACAGAACTTCTTGACAAGCTGAACACAGGACTCGATAATATCAAGAAGAGTGGCAAGTACGACGAACTCGTTAAGAAATGGTTTAGCTAAATCATAAGTGTGAATTGGAGAAGGGATGGAAATATATCTAAAAGGATTTCTTATCGCTTGTAAGGGAATACCTACTACTATATGGGTAAGTTTGTTGGCAATAATTCTAGGAGCAGCCTTCGGTCTGCTCCTTGCCTTGTGCAGACAGACAAATAACAAGTTCCTGCAAGTGATAGCAAAAGTATACGTCGATGTAGTTAGAGGAACACCTATGCTGGCTCAGGCTCTCATAATGGCATATGGTATCCCTCAGCTGGTTCAGATGGTTAATCCCTCGTTTAAGTGGCCAAGCCTTTTAATTCCCGCAATAATTGTTTGCGGATTAAACTCCGCAGCATATATGTCGGAAGTAATAAGATCTGGAATACAGGCTGTGGACAAGGGACAGATGGAAGCGGCAAGGTCTCTCGGAATGAGCCACGGCATGGCAATGAGGCTTATAATTATTCCTCAAGCCATCAGAATAATTTTGCCGGCATTTGGAAATGAGTTTGTTACCCTTATTAAAGAAACATCAGTTCTGGGCTATGTAGGAGTTGTTGAGATTTTGAGGAAAGGACAGCTTTGGAATGCATCTGCTTTTCAGCCCTTCCCGGCTTATATCGGTGTTGCACTTGAGTATATGATTCTAACACTACCTTTGTC
>CAYFWG010000100.1:3993-4327 GCA_964346775.1 uncultured Mogibacterium sp. | reverse complement strand
GTAAGAACTCGGTTGAAGAAGTTCGGCATGTGTTTAAGGTTTTATCTAATCCAATGAAGGAATTGGAAGCCGACATCAAAGCCAAACGAATTAATTATAACAATAACCCGGTCACGAAATGGTGTTTGGGTAACACAGTAATACAACAAGACGGCAAAGGAAACATACAGCCCAAGAAAGGCTACTCGTCGATTAAGCGAATTGACGGAACAGCTGCAATGCTTGATGCGTATGTGACTTATTTAAATCACAAAGATGATTATTTGAATTTGATATAGGGGGTGCTCATGGGATTACTAGATAAAATATTGGGCAAGAAAGAACCGGAGCGAAA
>CAYFWG010000100.1:1499-3983 GCA_964346775.1 uncultured Mogibacterium sp. | reverse complement strand
TTTTAAAATGCTTGATGGGTACTCGCCTGTTTTTAGAACGTTTGAAGGCTCTGTATATGAGATGGACTTGACACGTTCAGTTATACATTCGTTTGCTACACATTGTTCAAAGTTGAACATGGAAGTACAAGGAAGTGCAAACGAGACACTTAAGAAGAGACTAAGGACAAAGGCGAATCCTTACATTGATACTGCTAAGTATCTGTATAGGATAGCAACAATCTATCAGGTCAATAACAATGTGGTGATTATCCCGGTTGTTGATGATGTTAGTAAAAAGATAACTGGATTCTACCCGATATTGCCAGAGTCCGTTGAGATGGTTGAATATCGCAAGCAGTTGTATTTGATTTACACACTACAAGGTAAGCGTAGAGCTATCGAGTACGAGAAGGCAGGTATCATAAATCAATTTCAGTACGAAGATGATTTCTGGGGCGATTCCAATTGTACAATGCAACCAACTCTTAAACTGCTCGATACACAGAACCAAGGAATAATTGAAGGAATTAGATCCGGAGCAAAAATTAGGTTCTTGGCAAAGTTGGCTAACGTATTAAATCCTGAGGATATTAAGGAAGAGCAGAAACGTTTTTCTGATTTAAACTTATCCGAAAACAACGGAACAGGTGTTGCGATATTTGATAGCAAATATGAAGACGTAAAGCAGATTGTTTCTAAACCTTACATAGTAAATTCCGAAGAGATGAAGGACATTAAGGATTCTGTTTATACACATTTCGGAACGAACGACGAAATACTACAGAACAGATTTAATTCCAGTTCATGGTCGGCATATTACGAGGGTTCAATTGAGCCTTTTGCTATTAAGGCAAGTCTTGTTCATACCAACTTAGTATTTAGCGATAGAGAGCAGTCAAGCGGAAACAATATCATGCTGACTGCTAATAGATTGCAGTACTTAAGTAATCAAGAAAAACTACAGACGGTTACACAGTTATTTGATAGAGGATTCTTAACACACAATCAAGGTTTAGAAATATTCAACATGTCTCCAATAGAAGAAGGCGATAAGCGTTATATCAGGAAAGAATATTCAGAAGCTATGAAACTTGATAGTCCAGATGAAACAGAAAATTATAGCGAGGTGGAAAATGATACCACGGAATAAATTAGATACTAGACAGTTCAGAAAACTGCAAGAGTTTAAAACTGAAGAAGAGAATGAATATACAGTAAGGGGCTACGCTACAAAGTGGGCCCCTTATGTTTTGTATGAAGATGCAGACGGTCCGGTTTATGAAAGATTTGGACCTGATTGCTTCAATGGCGCTGACATGTCAGACGTCATTTTTTTATATGACCATCAAGGAAAAGTATTAGCCAGGATATCAAACGGAACATTGAGAGTCACGATTGATGACATTGGTTTATACGTTGAAGCCGATTTGTCCAAGTCAGAAGCATCTAGAGAGATGTACAACGAAATTAAAGAAGGTCTTGTTACCAAGATGTCTTGGTCTTTCATGGTTGGTGAATACGAATACAACCAAGAAACACGAACGATTGAACACAAGTCAATCAGAAAAATGTACGACGTTTCCGCAGTTGGCATACCTGCTAACAGCGATACGGAAATAAATGCACGTAGTTTTGGCGACGGAGTGATTGCCAAAACCGAGGCGGAGCGACTGGAAGTGCAAAGACAGAAATTAAAATTAGCCATTGAATTGGCGAGGAGTAAGAAATGAAAACATTTGAAGAAATTGAAAAGCGCTTCGCAGAAATTGAATCTGAAATGGATGTTGAAGGTGCTGATTTAGACGCATTGACCGAAGAGGTCAAAACTTTAAAAGAAGAACGCAAACAACTCGAAGATAACGAGCAAAAGCGTGCAAATTTATTAGACGATATTGCAACTGGGAAAGTTGGCAAAGAAATTCCTAAAGCCGAGGAGAGAAAAGTTATGGAAAACAAAGTTGAAGTTTTAAATCCAATGGATTTGGCACTACGTTCTGCAGAGTATGAATCTGCATTTACAAAAAGATTTACCCAAGTAAATCCACAATACACAGAAGCTGAGCAACGCGCATTAAACACAACTAACGGTGCTGCGCTTATCCCTCATAGATGGTTAACAACTATTTATGACGAGATGAAAGAAACGCATCCTATTCTTCAAGACTTAACTTGGAACAATATTGATGCAATTGTTGAGATTCCTAAACGTTTAGCAATCACATCTGGTGATGCTGCAGTTATGGAAGAAGGCACATGCCCAGTTGGTGAAGAGAACGAGTTTGCAAGCATTACAGTTGACTTAATCGAAATCCAAAAGATGATTGAGATTACAGCCAAGATGAGCATGTTACTCCCCGAGGCTTTCAAGAACTGGTTAATCAACGAAGTTCGTGACAGAATCGGTCATCAGTTGGCTGTTCAAGTTGTTGCAAAACTAAAAGAACAAGTTGCAGCACAAAACAAATTAACTGCAGCTACACCAGGAACTTTAGAAGTTGCTGA
>CAYFWG010000100.1:0-1489 GCA_964346775.1 uncultured Mogibacterium sp. | reverse complement strand
GCTGATGTATTAGGCTTGCTTGCTACAGAAGGTACAGGTGTTGCTAAAATTTATGCGAACCGTAAAACTGTATTTGCTAACATTGCTCAACTTAAACTTAATGAGAGCACTGCATTCTTACCTAACTTGCAAAACCCATTATCTGGGAATCTTATTGGCACAGAGGTCCGTATGGAATCTGCAATGGCTGATGGTGAACTCTTGCTCGTATTCCCTCAAGACGTATTCTTGAACGTGCCAGGTGGTATTCGCATGAGACAAGAAGAAGATGCTTGTTTCAAAATCAAGATTTCAGGTATTACCTTTATGGGCTTAGTCCTCACATACACCAACGGTGCAGCATTGCTAACAGTCGGAACAGGTGTTTAGTAGGAGGTAACCATGCTTAAAGTAATCACAGATGTGGCGTACGACAAGTACAACCCTGAACGAGTCTTTAAACGTGGCACAGTACTAAAAGTTAACGATACGGAGCGAGCACGTAGAATGCTCGCTTCTGCTGTCGTTGCTGAAGTGCCAGATAGTGAAGACTTTGTAGAATTAGATCCTGTCAAAGAGGAGCCTAAAAAGACAACAAGGCAGCGTAAGACTTCCGAAGAATAGCAGGTCTAGCTGTTAGAAAAAGTAAAACTAGACTTGCGGTTTACACACTCTAAGCTAGATTCCGACATACAAGACAACATTAATGCGTGTTTGGCTGACCTGAGACGTGTTGGAGTTGCGACTATTGACGAACTAGACCCACACATTATTAAGTGTGTGAAACTTTATTGTAGGTGGCAGTACAACTTCGAGAATCAAGCTGATAGGTACAGAGACGCATATAAGGCATTGCGCAACGGATTAAGCTTGCACACTGGCTACAACGACGTAGCGGGTGCTATAGGTGTTTAGCGAAGTAGTAACTCTGTTATCAGAAGTAGAAACAATTGACGAATATGGTGACATTGTAAAAACGTACAACGAGCGAGAAGTATTTGCAAGAATGGATAGGGTTTACTTGTCAGAAACCTTGCAAGCAATGGCTCAAGGATTAGAGCGACAGTTTAGGTTCACACTATCAGATTATTACGATTATGAAGATGAAGAAGAACTGCTCTATGAGGGTAAGAAATACAAAATCATCAACGTGCAACGCATAGGGACGAGGTTAGAACTTAACTGTACTGGAGGTATCGAAAATGGCAACAAATAAACCTAGTGCAGGTATGAAGATAACCAAGAAAGACGGAGTGACGTTTGAAAGCAATATAGACCACGTTATATGGACTATGGAAGAACTTATCCACGCTGCGAATAAAGATGTTGCAAAGTATATTCGTAAAGAAGCTGGAAATTTGTTACTTAACGAGTATGCAGGAAAGTTTGTAAAGGGTAGCAAGGAGCGAGAGAGAACAGGGAAGTTCTATCGGAAGTATGTTAATAAAGCCATACAGTATTGGGCTAGAAAACAAGAGCTTGATTTACAGATAGGTTATAAAAACCATTC
>CAYFWG010000099.1:0-4343 GCA_964346775.1 uncultured Mogibacterium sp. | reverse complement strand
AATGCCGTGGTAAGGTTGAAATGGTGAGGTAAGAGCTCACCGGTGTCATGGAGACATGGCAGCCGTGTAAACCCCATCCGGAGCAAGACGAAATGGGCATTAGGTGGTGCGGCCCGTACCCGCCCGCAGGTAAGTCGCATGATGCTGTGAGCAATCACAGTACAAGATGGATGATCGTTTAATACAGAACCCGGCTTACGGTCTGCCCGATATATTTATTTATATTTAATTTTTTTATTCGATAATATTTGGTTAGTGTTGAAAGATTGAGGATTTACAGATGCAACTTAAACTTGGAATTGATGTTGGATCTACAACCGTTAAACTTGTCATTTTGGACGGTAATAATAAAATAATATACTCAAGATATGAAAGACATATGTCCAGTGTATTTGAGAAGGTAGGCGAACTCCTTAAAGACCTCGAAAAGGAGAAAGGCGACCTTAATTTTAAAGCCGTAATTACAGGCTCTGGAGGTATGTCTCTGGCCAATCTTTTTGGCATAAAATTTGAACAAGAAGTCATCGCTTGCAGTAATGCTGTTACGGAACTAATTCCGGAAACCGATGTTGCAATCGAACTCGGAGGAGAAGATGCTAAGATAACATTCTACGGATCTTCAGTAGAACAAAGGATGAACGGTACCTGCGCTGGCGGTACGGGTGCATTCATAGACCAGATGGCTGTCTTGCTCAATACAGATGCACAAGGCTTAAACGAAGCTGCAAAGGATTATCACATTCTCTATCCTATTGCATCCCGCTGTGGTGTATTTGCAAAGACTGATATTCAGCCGCTTATTAACGACGGAGCCAAAACAGCTGATATTGCTGCTTCGATTTTTCAAGCAGTTGTAAACCAGATCATTTCTGGTCTTGCTTGCGGTCATCCTATTAAGGGTAATATAGCCTTCCTAGGCGGACCTTTAGAATATCTATCCGAACTTCGAAGGAGATTTATCGAGACATTGAATATTTCTCCTGAAAACATTATCTTTCCTGATAATGCAAAGTTTTTCGTTGCAATAGGTGCCGCTTATTTGGCTGAAAAACAGCACGAAATTAGCTTATCAAGCCTAATTTCAAAACTAGATAATGCAAATCCTGGAGATATAGCAGACACACAATTTTTGACTCCTCTTTTTGCTAACGAAGAAGAGTATAACCAATTCAAAAGAAGACATGATAAGGCAAGGGTGGTGAGAGGAGATCTCCTCAAATCCAAGGGTCCAGTTTTTCTTGGTATAGATGCAGGCTCTACTACAACAAAGGCCGTTCTTATCAATTCAAAAAAGGAACTGATTTTTGAAAGATATCAAAGCAATGAAGCGGATCCTATTAACGTTGTAAAGTCTATCCTAAAGGAATTATATGAACTTCTCCCGGAAGATGTATTTATAGGTAAGGCAGTCGTAACAGGATATGGAGAAGATTTAATAAGAGCTGCTTTTCATATCGATTCTGGCGAAATAGAAACTATGGCACATTACAAGGGTGCTAAACACTTTATGCCCGATGTTTCGTTTATTTTAGATATCGGCGGTCAGGACATGAAATGCATGCAGATAAAAGACGGCGCAATCAATAACATCCTCCTTAACGAGGCATGTTCATCTGGTTGTGGATCTTTTATTGAGACTTACGCAAAATCCGTAGATATGAAGGTACCGGACTTTGCACAAGAAGCATTAAAATCACAAAAACCTGTAGACTTAGGAACCAGGTGTACTGTTTTCATGAACTCTAAGGTTAAACAGGCACAAAAAGAAGGTTCTACGGTCGCAGATATTTCTGCAGGTCTTTCGTACTCTGTAATCAAGAATGCTCTTTACAAAGTTATCAAGTTAAGAGAACCTTCTGAAGCAGGTAACAGAATAGTTGTTCAGGGAGGGACTTTTCTCAATGATTCGGTTTTGAGAAGCATCGAGAAGATTTTGGGACTGGATGTAATAAGGCCCGACATTTCAGGTCTTATGGGTGCTTTCGGTGCCGCTATTATCGCCTGCGATTCATATGAAAAAGGGAGTGTATCTTCTGTTTTGAGTTCAAATGAGCTAGACTCGTTTAATGTAGAAAAATCAAATGGTAGATGCAAACGCTGTGGGAATAACTGTGTCCTGACAATTTCCAAATTCCCTGATGGAAGCAAATTTATCACAGGAAACAGATGTGAAAAAGGCGCAGGGAAGGACAAGGCAGGATCAGATCTTCCTAATTTATATAAGATTAAACAGGAACTTCTTTTTAATCGTCCAGTGCTTGATGAAAATGAAGCAAAGAGGGGGGTTATTGGAATACCTAGAGTTCTCAATATGTACGAAAATTATCCTTTCTGGCATGCTTTCTTCTCAAAGCTTGGATTTAGAGTCGTTCTCAGTCCTCCAAGTAACAAGGATATCTACGTTAGCGGTATGGACAGTATCGCTTCCGATACGGCATGTTATCCCGCAAAACTTGTTCATGGACACATAAAATGGCTTGTAGAAAACGGTGTTAAAAGAATCTTCTATCCTTCTATTAATTATGAAAAGATTGAGGATCCTTCGGCTCCTAATCACTATAATTGTCCGATTGTCGCAACTTATCCTGAAGTAATAGATAAGAATATGGCGGATTTCTTCTTTGATAATAACGTTGAATTCTATCATCCTTTCGTACCATACGACGACGATAGAAGGCTTACCATCGAAATGGTTAAGTTCTTTTCAGGTTTTAGGGAGGTAGACGTCGAAGGGAGTAAGAATGTTGTAAAAAGCTATCATCTTGGCAGAGATTCCAGGCTTTACAGTCTTTTCCGCCAGAAAACCGACTCTCTTGAAATTCAGCATGCGATAAGAGCGGGAAGAAATGCACAAAATGCATACAAGCAAAATGTCGCCAATGCAGGTGATATGGCTTTGAAATACATGAACGACCACAAGAAAAAAGGAATTGTTCTTGCAGGAAGGCCATATCATGTCGACCCCGAAATCAATCACGGAATCGATAATGTTATTATCCAGCAGGATATGGTCGTCCTTACAGAAGACTCAGTCAGTTGGAAGGTAAAATCATTTAAACCTCTCGTCAGTATTTTGGATCAATGGGTATACCACTCAAGGCTTTATAAAGCAGCAATTTTTGCTGGCAATAGGGATGATCTCGAAATTATACAGCTCAACTCTTTCGGTTGCGGCCTCGATGCTGTCACAACAGATGAGGTTAATGAACTTCTCTCTGAGAGCAACAAGCTTTATACGGTTCTTAAAATTGACGAAGGAGCAAACTTGGGTGCTGCGAAGATAAGAATTCGCTCTCTTAAGGCTGCCCTTGACGAGAGAGAGAAGCTGGGAACTAAGGCAAAGCGTCGCATTTCTCCGTATAGAAGAAAAATATTTACCAAGGAGATGCGAGATGAAGGCTATTCTCTTCTTGTGCCTCAAATGTCTCCGTTGCATTTCCAATATTTTGAGCCACTTTTCAAAAAATCTGGATATAATGCAGTTCTTTTACCACCTGTAACAAAGGAGTCTGAAGAAGAAGGCCTCAAATATGTTAACAACGATGCCTGCTACCCGACTATCGTAACTCTCGGACAGATAATATCGGCTCTTAAATCAGGAAAGTACGATTTATCTAAAACAGGAGTCTTTATGTCTCAAACGGGAGGTGGCTGCCGTGCTAGCAACTATGTTGCTTTATTGAGGAAGGCTTTAAGAGATCTCGGTATGGAAGAAATACCTGTTATATCTTTCAATGTTGTCGGACTTGAAAAGAATCCGGGATTTAAGATCACCTTAAAACTTGCTCATGGTATGGTCTTGGCCGCACTCTATGGAGACTTGATGATGAAGTGTCTGTATCGTATTAGACCTTACGAAAGCGATAAGGGAAGTGCACAATTCGTAATGGACAGCTGGTTCGATAGAATAGTTGAAACCTGTCATAACCATAATAAGGATGAATTCATAAAGAATATCAAAGACATTATTAACGACTTTGATAATATTCCAATTGATGAAAACCTCCAAAAACCAAGGGTAGGA
The DNA here is from genome assembly GCA_964346775.1 of uncultured Mogibacterium sp. Taxonomy (GTDB): domain Bacteria; phylum Bacillota; class Clostridia; order Peptostreptococcales; family Anaerovoracaceae; genus Crickella. Next base: position 319 of record CAYFWG010000099.1, on the reverse strand, counting down.
ATCGTAGGCGAAATACTCGTTAAATATCATCCTAACGCTAACAACAATCTAGTCGAAACCATAGAAAGCGAAGGCGGTGAAGCCGTAGTTCCGGCATTTATAGATTTCTTCGAATACGGTTTTATCAACAGTAGATTTAATTACAAGAATCTATCATGAAAATGGATAGATATGAAGATTAACGATATTGCTTTGAACTTTATAGAGTCATATAGAAAATACGTAAGGGAAGCGTGTGCCCAAAGCAAACGCATCGAGCCAGATCCGTACATAGAACATACCGCCGCAAATGCTGAAAAGTTTATTTCAGGAGGCAACC
>CAYFWG010000098.1:3515-4365 GCA_964346775.1 uncultured Mogibacterium sp. | reverse complement strand
ATAGGCAGAGGGTGTTTGAAGAAAATGCATACACAGGAGTCCTTAAAATCGCCGAGGGCTGCAATAATATGTGTGCCTTCTGTGCTATCCCTCTCATTCGAGGCATATTCAGATCCAAAAAAATGGAGGACTGTATCAAAGAGGCGAAGGATATGGCAAGTGCAGGAATCAAAGAACTTGTTGTGATCGCACAGGATACATCCCAATACGGAATAGATCTATATGGCAAACTCATGCTACCAGAGCTACTCAAAGAGCTATGTAAGATAGACGGTATAGAGTGGATAAGGTTAATGTATGTTTACGACAACGGAATCACCGATGAGCTCATAGATGTTATGTCCAAAGAAGACAAGATATGCAAATACATCGATATTCCTATCCAGCATGTTTCCGACAACGTTCTCAAAATGATGGGTAGGTATTCTTCGTCTGAATCGATAAGAAATACAATACGCAAACTCAGGGAGGGCATTCCTGATATACATATAAGAACTACTCTTCTTGTAGGCTTTCCAGGAGAGACAGAGGAAGATGTCGAGGAAATAATAGATTTTCTTAATGAATATAAAATAGATAGAGTAGGCGTATTTACATACTCTGATGAAGAAGGTACCTCTGCATATAATATGGACGGCAAGCTCGATAATCGAACAAAACAGCAAAGAAGAGCTTCTATTATGGAAACTCAGATGGGAATAAGCGAAGAGCTCAATAGGAAAAAATTCGGAAAAGAATTCGATGTAATAATAGATGAAGTTTCGGATGATAATATCTATATAGGAAGAACTAAATACGATGCACCTGAGGTCGACTGCGAGGTAACTTTTGAAGGAAAAACTCCTCACTC
>CAYFWG010000098.1:218-3466 GCA_964346775.1 uncultured Mogibacterium sp. | reverse complement strand
TGAAGGGGAGGAAATTTTATGAATTTACCCAACAAACTAACCTTGGTAAGGGTATGTATGGTACCGATCTTCATAGTTGCTTTTATGATGGGGTACTATTACGCAGCATTGGTGATCTTCGCTCTTGCATCTTTAACCGACTATTTTGACGGGAAGATTGCAAGAGAAAGAAATCTCATAACGAACTTCGGGAAAATCATGGATCCGCTTGCAGACAAAATACTTGTTTATTCGGCACTATGTCTCTTTATCGATGTAAAAGTTATCGACGCTTGGATGCTTATTATAATATTGGCAAGAGAGTTTGTAGTTGCTGGAATGAGGACTGTTGCAGCTTCTGAAGGAAGGGTGCTAGCGGCAGGAATGAGCGGAAAAATCAAAACCGTATTGCAAATGTTCGCTGTAATCTTCCTCTTGCTCGGGCTGGGCCTTTCTAATGTAGCTATAATCACAAGCATAGGAAACATTCTGTTCTTGGCAGCTCTGATTATGACGGTATACTCCGGTGTTGAGTATGTATACAAGAATAAAGATGTTTTTTCTGCTTAATTTACAATAATAAATTATTGTAAATAAGATATATTTAGACGAATTTATAAGGAAAAGTGATGAGAGTTTCTATTATTGCGGTCGGAACTGAGCTTTTGTTCGGCCAAACCGTTAATTCAAATGCAGCTTACCTGTCGGAACAACTGAATCTTATGGGCTTTGATGTTATGTACCATTTTGTCGTGGGAGATAACGCTGGAAGACTCAAGGAGAAGTTGACAGATGCTTACCAAGACACGAATATTGCTATTCTGACTGGTGGCCTTGGACCTACACAGGACGATATAACCAAAGAGGTAGTAGCTGAATATATGGGAGCAGATCTGTACATGGACAAAAGCGTTCAGGACGATCTGATTGAATTTTTCAGCAAGAGAAACAGGCCGATGGCGGATAACAATCTCAAGCAGGCGTATTTGCCAGAAGGATGCACTCCTTTTTACAATGCGACAGGAACAGCTCCTGGCTTTGCCTTGAAAAAAGACGGCAAGATCGCGATTTGCTTTCCCGGGCCTCCGAGAGAGATGCAATGGCTTTTTGAAAACGGTGCCAGGCAGTACTTGGAGAACTACATAGAAAAGAAAATGTATTATCGGGTACTTCGCACTATAGGAATCGGCGAGTCGGACCTTGAAACGGTTCTAATGCCTGTTATAGACGGCCAAATCGACCCTACTGTTGCAACATACGCGAAAGAGGGAGAGTGTGCAATCAGAATTGCTTCCCAGCGAGACAGCATTGAGGAAGCCGAAGCTGCCGTAAAAGAGACTCTTATAGATGTATACGATCTTATTGGTAAATACATATACAGCGACGAGAACAAGGAGCTTAATGAAGTCGTAATAGATCTTTTGCGAGAAAAAAGTCTAAAACTTTCATCTGCCGAATCGTGCACAGGCGGGATGTTTGCTTCTTCTATAACAGATGTACCAGGCGCTTCCGATGTATTTAATTCATCTTACGTCACTTATACAGCTGAAACAAAAATAAACAATCTGGATGTTGATCCTTCGGTTATTGAAGAACACGGCGTTGTAAGTCCTGAAGTGGCGATTGCGATGGCTGTAGGTGCTAGAAAGAAGTCGGAAGCAGATATATCTGTATCTGTAACAGGCTATGCGGGACCAGGAGCTGATGGAGGAAAGAATGCTGGTTTGGCATATATAGGCTATGTATATGGTGATATACAAGGCTATGCTGAAATCGATACAGGAAGGGATTTTCGCGACTGGAACAGGAAATACTTTGTACTGATGATGCTGAAAACGATTTATATCTTGCTTACAGATAAAAAAGTTTAACGAATGCATATAATCGTGGGATGCTCGTTGGACACAAATTCTTTTCGAAAATATAATTTGTATGGAGGTATTTGTTAGGGGATACATCCTTGACAAACAAGAGTTAAAAAAGTAATATAAATCAAGAACAAATGTTCGGTTTATATAGGGAGGCAACATGACAGCAAATAATATAGGAAACGATGCTAAAGAAAAAGCTCTACAGCAGGCTTTAGATCAAATACAGAAACAATACGGCAAGGGTGCGATTATGAAGCTAGGCGATGATAGCCTGGCAGGGAGCATCGATACGATATCCACAGGCTCTATAAGTCTCGATATCGCAACAGGAGTAGGCGGATATCCCAAAGGAAGAATAGTTGAGATTTTCGGTCCGGAGTCTTCAGGTAAGACGACTCTCACTCTTCACGCTATTGCCGAAGCACAGAAAGCGGGAGGACAGGCGGCATTTATCGACGCAGAACATGCCCTCGACCCCGTTTATGCGAAGAATCTCGGAGTTAATATTGACGAGCTTTTAGTTTCTCAACCTGACACAGGAGAGCAGGCTCTTGAAATATGCGAGATGCTTGCAAGGAGCGGAGCTCTTGATATTATAGTAATTGACTCTGTTGCAGCCTTAGTTCCTAAGGCAGAGATTCAAGGCGAGATGGGAGATTCTCATATGGGTCTTCAAGCGAGACTTATGTCTCAGGCATTGAGAAAGATTGCAGGTGCAGTTAACAAATCCAATACATGCGTTATTTTCATCAACCAGCTCAGAGAGAAGATCGGAGTAATGTTTGGAAATCCAGAGACGACAACTGGTGGACGTGCTCTTAAGTTCTACGCATCGATGAGGCTTGATGTAAGAAAAATCGAAACTCTTAAGAAGGGAGACGATGTATTTGGCAACAGAACAAGAGTTAAAGTTGTTAAGAATAAAGTCGCACCTCCGTTCAAAAAGTCCGAATTCGACATAATGTATGGAACGGGAATATCTCTTTCCGGAGACATACTTGATACAGCAGCGGAGCTAGATATTGTTGATAAGGCTGGCTCTTGGTATAGCTATAATGGAGAGAGAATCGGTCAAGGAAGAGAAAACGTCAAGGCTTATCTCGAACAGAATCCACAAATACAGGAAGAAATTAGAAAGAAAATAAGCGAGCATTTCGATACCAAGAAAAGCGATGAAATCAAAGTCGATGCTGACGGCGTTGTAATTGAAGAATAGTAAGGTAGTTATGAGAAAAAAGAACTTCGAAAAAAAGATGGAGAACGCAGTCTATGTGATTGAGCTTATTATTTCGATTGTAATTCTAATCGGAATAATAGTCGGAATCATAGACTTAGTTCGATATTTCATTATGATACTAAAAGCTCCTCCTATAGAGGCATATGATATTTTCCATACAT
>CAYFWG010000098.1:0-208 GCA_964346775.1 uncultured Mogibacterium sp. | reverse complement strand
GGGACATTGTCTGCTTCTGCTGGTTGGAGCCGAGTTTATCTATATGATAATTCATCACTCCATCAAGTCCCTCCTCGAGCTGATACTCTTCGTAATAGCGAGGAAGATGCTGATTTATTCGCACACTATGATGGATCTGGTTTTCGGAACTATAGCTCTTGCAATCGTATTCCTGATCATCAAGTTCTTGATACCTATGGAGAAAACG
>CAYFWG010000097.1:3423-4370 GCA_964346775.1 uncultured Mogibacterium sp. | reverse complement strand
CACATCGGAGGAACTTAAGAAAATCGAGGATATTGTAAACGAAAAAATCGATTTGTTCCTACCTATATCTATGCAGGAAATGCCTCTCGAGGAAGCAAAGAAGATGGGCGCGATGGCAATCTTCGGTGAAAAATACGGCAAGATAGTTAGAGTTGTAAGCATGGGAGACTTCAGCGTTGAATTCTGTGGAGGAACCCATATGAATAACACTGGCATGATAGGAAACTTTAAGATAACTGGTGAAGCGGGTATTGCGTCGGGAGTAAGAAGAATCGAAGCTATCACAGGAACTAATGTTACGAGATACCTTTCAACTAAGGAAGAGCTTATACGCGAAGTCGGAGAAGTGCTTAAGTCTACTGACAAGGATATAGTAAGAAGAGCTTCTCAGCTGGTTGCTGAAAACAAGGAACTCGAAAATACTCTGAAAGATTTCAAATCACAGGAAATAATGGAGTCTCTCGATGAAATTCTGAATTCGGCTGTTCAGGTAGGAGATATCAAACTTATAACAAAGAAGTTTGAGGATACTGATATTGAACAGCTTAGAAAAATATCTGATGCAGTTAAGGACAAAACATCAGATGTGATAATGGTATTTGCAGCCATAAATGATGGTAAGCTGACATTTATAGCTTCCGTAAGTGATGATCTTGTTGGTAAGGGATATCATGCAGGAAAAATCATTAAGACAGTTGCAGCTACAGCCGGTGGCGGTGGTGGCGGAAAGGCAAATATGGCACAGGCAGGAGCCAAAGATGTTTCAAAAGTTGATGCTGCTTTAGAAAAGGCTGCAGATGCGATTTTACAATAATCAAGGAGGTTATAATGGGTAAGAACACAATAATGTTTGAAGGCTTTAAGGACAGTCAGCTTAATAAGAAAGAAGCATTAGTAGAAATTTATAATGCCCTGACAGAACGCGGATACAACGCTGTAGACCAGAT
>CAYFWG010000097.1:0-3413 GCA_964346775.1 uncultured Mogibacterium sp. | reverse complement strand
ATATTTGACTTCTGGAGATCCTTCGTATATTACAAGTTATAATAATGCGAGAAGCATAATCCTGAAGATGGATAGAGATGAGTTGCTCGAGGAAATCTTGGTCAGCTATCTTGACAATGTTAGAAAATAATGAGAATTCTTGGACTTGATGTCGGAGATAAAACAGTGGGGGTCGCCGTAAGCGACCCTCTCGGTATTCTTGCTACGGGTCTTTTTACCTTGGATCGGGTTGGAATAAGAAAGGATACAGGTAAAATTCTAGATTTAATAAGAGAATACCAATGCGAAAAAGTCATTATAGGTCTGCCTCTGAATCTTGATAACACAGACTCTGTTCAGACACAAAAGGTGAGAGACTTTAGAAACATGCTAGAGAACAAGCTGAAGAGTTCTGGAGAATTATCGAAAGTTATTGTCGAGTGGCAGGACGAAAGATATTCTACGATGGAAGCCGAAGACGTTCTTATTGAAGCGAATATGTCCAGGGAAGACCGAAAGAAGATTATCGATAGGCAGGCTGCTATCGTTATATTGCAAAGATATTTGGATAGGAAGAAAGATTAGCTTTGTTTAAAGTCTTAGAAAAAAATATAAATAAATGGCAAATATATTTCAGTTCAATCTTAAAGTGGATTATAGTTGCAGTTCTCACGGGAGTTTGTTGTGGAATTCTCGGGTCATTCTTTAATATTGGTGTCAAATACGTCACGAATCTTAGGTTGTCTCATACTTATATTATCTATTTCCTTCCATTGATAGGAATTATTATAGGAGGAATTTACTATCTTAACGGAACTGCAGGTCAGAATACTAACGATATTATTGAGCAGGTTCAGAATGGTGAAGGGCTATCTCCAGCTCTTATTCCATCTATTTTTTTTGCGACGATTTTAACCCATCTTGGTGGAGGCTCTGCTGGAAGAGAGGGAGCGGCTCTTCAAATGGGTGGCACTATAGGATTCAGTATAGGCAAGTGGCTCAGGCTTGACGATAGAGATTTAAGAACAATCACGATAACTGGAATGGCGGCATTATTTTCTGCAATTTTCGGAACGCCAGTTGCGGCAAGCATATTTGCCATGGGAGTCATAACTGTGGGCGTTCTGTATCATGTAGCGCTTTTGCCTTGCCTTGCATCTTCCATAATTGCATATGAAATATCCATTATCATGGGCGTTAAACCTCAAAAGTACGATATTGTAGCTCCTGAGTTTGAAGTTGTTATGTTAATAAAGGTGGCTATTCTTGCCGCTATGTGCGCAGGCGTAGCTATACTGTTTTGTAAGTCTTTGCGTTTGACAGGTAAACTAGCTGCAGATAAAATACCTAATGAATGGATCAGGGTTATTGTAGGAGGAATAATTATAATAATCTTGTCTGCTATTTTCTCGAGTGGAGATTATAATGGTGTCGGTGGAGATATAATCACAAAGGCATTAGAAGGAGGGGAAGCGGTTCCTTACGCATTTCTTATAAAAATCCTTTTCACCTCAATAACTCTTGCAGTCGGATTTAAGGGAGGAGAGATAGTTCCTTGCTTCTTTATAGGAGCCACATTCGGATGCACAGTCGGTAGCCTAATCGGAATTCCACCGGGATTTGCAGCTGCTGTCGGTATGATATGTATTTTCTGCGCTTGCACAAACACGCCATTAGCATCGATTTTCCTTTCGATAGAGCTTTTTGGTTCACAAGGCATATTGTTCTTTTCAATAGCTTGTGCATTTGTATATGTATTATCTGGATACAACGGCCTCTATTCAAGTCAGAAAATATTGTACAGTAAGCTCAAGGCTCAATATATCAACGTTCACACAAATGCACACCACGAGGGTGAGGATTTGTAAATACTTTACCAAAAATATAGAGATTTGAATAATCCGAATGGATTTATTGTATAATAAACATAATATGAATATTTTGTAGTCGCACACAACTATATGAGCCGAAATGCTTAGTTAGTAGAGACGTATCGGTGAGGAGGAATTATGGGAAGTAAATTTAAAAGAGGTGCGTTGGTATTTTTGCTCTGCATGTCTATGCTTTTACCAAATGCAATGGCTTATGGGTCGACTCCGGCGAACGAAGCTGCTACAGGTTCTAATTCCGTTGAGGTAGCTTTACCTGAAGAAACACCTGCAAATCCTGAGGCACAACCTGCAGATAACGCTGGTACACCAGAAGAGAATGCAAGGGAAGATAAAGCAAAAGAAGAAATTGCGACGGCTCCTAAACATCCGCTTGCGAGAGCGGCGGACGCTGTAGGGAGCTCTTTGGCTGTAGATTTAAAAATTACACCGAAAGATAGCAATCCAGATGGAACACCAAAGACAAGTTTTTTAACAGGGGAGACTATAAATGCATATAACTCCATTGATGTTTCGGGAGATGATATTAACCTTGTCAAGCCTTATGTTGTTGTAAGTATTCCAAAAGAGTTTGTCAAGTATCAACCTGTTACCTCCAATGCAGCGAGTTTAGACAGCTTTTCTGTAACCTCAAACACCGAAAAAAAACACATGGGAAAGTAAATATGTTTATAACGCTCTAGTAGGAGGTAAGTCGGTTGCTGTACCTTTCAATTTCAAGTTCACACCAAATACAACACCTAATGGAGCACAGGCGGTTCTGACCCAAGAGCTGTTCTCCTCTGACGGAACTAAGCTCAAGGAAAACCAGATGACTTTTACTGCAGAGACAAGTAAACCGTTTGTGCAAAAGTTTGAAGTTAAAAGTGCTCCAGGAGGAGTTCCTTTGGCATCAAATCCTAAGGTTATAGATCCAGATATAACGACACCTGTTAAGTTTGTTGTTCAGTTCAAGACCTATCAAAAATCTGGGATGGGTATAAAAATCGGTACATATCGAGTATATGAGATTCTCCCAGAGGGGTCTCGATTTAGCAATGTTCCAGAAAATGATGGATGGACATATGATCCTGCGAACCATATAGCTTATAGAGATATTGAGACAGATAAATCTTTTTCTGATTTCTATGACATATATTTAGATTTTCCTAACTACGAATATTATACAAAATATAAAAACACTGCAGCAGTAGTCGGGGAAGATGAAGAAGGAAACCTTCCTGCTACTCCGCCGACAGATGCTGTATCTTCGACAGCGGATTTTTCTCTTGTTCCGACTCAATATATGTTGACAGTGAAGTCATCAGATCCTGGGTTGTTGTATAAGATTGATAAATATAAGGATGCTGTAACTACATGGACGATAAAGCCGAAATTTAACGTCGAGAATGCTGACCCGATTTCTCTAACCGAGATAAGAGATACACTTAGAGATACTTATAATCAGATGGAAAGTTTCACTCTCAATCTTCCGACTGGGATGAATATTGGGGAGAATACTTTAGTAGGGATATTGCCTGATAAAACCGAAGAAGTTATTGAAAC
>CAYFWG010000096.1:0-4486 GCA_964346775.1 uncultured Mogibacterium sp. | reverse complement strand
GACAGTTTCTTCAAATAGCTGATATTCTGGATATTGGAATACAAGTCCCACCCTTCGTCTTATATCGACAAGGTCGGTTTTGTCATCCGTAATACACCTACCATCTACAATGACATCGCCCGACTTTGGTTTTAGCAAACCGTTAAGGTGTTGCAAAAGTGTCGACTTTCCAGATCCTGTATGTCCGATGATTCCTATCATCTCGCCGTCGCCTATGGTTAGAGACACATCATCCAAAGCGACAGTCTCTCCTGGCAATCCTTCATTGTATATATATCTTAAATTCTTTATTTCAATTGACATATAATATCCTCTACCGACGCAACCGATTCTGGAAGACCTGCTCTGTCTCTCAGATCTATTATCGGAGGCATTTCAAGTCCGGCTTCCTCTATGAGCTTGCGATTTCCGAATAGTTCCTCGGGCGTTCCGTCGCTGAAAAGTTTGCCTTTTTTAAGAATTAGGATTCTGTCTGCCTGTGCTGCTTCTTGCATGTAGTGAGTTATAAGAACCGTTGTTATACCTTCGCGATTCAGTTCCTTGATTATCTCCATCACCTGCGCTCTACCCTTGGGGTCAAGCATGGCTGTCGGTTCATCGAATATGATGCATTCCGGCTTCATCGCCAAAGCTCCAGCGATGGCTATCCTCTGTTTCTGTCCACCCGAAAGCATGTGTGCGCCCTTGTCTTTGCAGTCATACATGTCCACCTTCTTGAGTGCACTATCAACCCTTTCCCTTATCTTAATAGGGTCGACGCCGAGATTCTCTGGTCCGAATGCCACATCGTCCTCGACAATTGAAGAGACTATCTGGTTGTCGGGATTCTGGAAAACCATACCTACTCGGCTACGGATATCCCACAGATGTTCTTCGTCCAAGGTGCTAAGTCCGTCAACGATTACTTCCCCAGATTTCGGTTCGATTAGGCCGTTAAGAGATTTTGCCAAAGTCGATTTTCCAGAGCCGTTCATCCCTATGACTGAGACAAAGCTGCCTTTTACTATATCAAAACTGACATCATCAATCGCTCTCATTCTGAGTTCTTCCATGCCTTCTTCGTTGATGTATGTAAAGTCGACTATTAAGTTGCGGACACTGATAAATGTCGTTTGATTTTCTTGATTCATAACCTATTAATTATATCTCATGGTCTGGAGATTGACAACAAGTAGGAAGTGAATCAAAGCCCTTCTGAAGATCTTCGTCTGTAGGGATGTAGTCGGTCATCTTTCCATCGTTATAGTCTGCATATGCATACATATCGAAAAAGCCTGTTCCAGTAAGTCCGAAAACGATCGTCTTTTCTTCTCCTGTTTCCTTACATTTCTTCGCTTCCTCGACTGCCACCCAGATTGCGTGCCCGCTTTCTGGCGCTGGTAATATGCCCTCCACTCTTGCAAATTTACTGATAGTATCAAACACAGCTGTTTGTTCTACTGCTACTGCTTCCATGTAACCGTCATGATAGAGCTGAGAAAGTATAGGGCTCATGCCATGGAAGCGGAGACCTCCTGCGTGATTAGGCGATGGAATAAATCCGTGCCCCAATGTGTACATCTTTGCAAGCGGTGTGATCTTTCCAGTGTCGCAGAAATCATATGCGAACTTACCGCGTGTAAGGCTCGGACATGAAGCAGGTTCTACTGCGATGAAGCGATAATCATTCTCTCCTCTCAGCTTCTCGCCCATGAAAGGTGCTATGAGTCCGCCAAGGTTAGATCCGCCACCCGCACAGCCGATGATGATATCCGGTTTCACACCGTATTTGTCCAAAGCCGCTTTGGTCTCCAAGCCTATAATCGACTGATGTAAGAGTACCTGATTCAAAACGCTCCCAAGCACATAGCGGTAGCCCTCTCGCGTTACTGCAGATTCAACCGCCTCGGAGATGGCACAGCCGAGGCTGCCTCTTGTCCCTGGAAACTCAGCAAGAATCTTTCTGCCTACCTCTGTTGTTTCGGAAGGTGATGCGGTTACATTTGCATTGAAGGTTCTCATGACCTCTCTTCTGAAAGGCTTTTGTTCATATGAGACCTTTACCATAAAGACATCCAGGTCCAGTCCCAAGTATCCACATGCCATTGCCAGAGCGGTTCCCCATTGTCCGGCGCCAGTTTCCGTCGTAACACCCTTGAGACCTTGATTCTTCGCGTAGTATGCCTGGGCGATTGCGGAGTTCAGTTTGTGGCTACCGCTTGTATTATTACCCTCAAATTTATAGTAAATCTTCGCTGGTGTATCCAAAAGCTACTCTAAGCAGTATGCTCTAACCAAAGGAGACGGGCGATACATCTTGTAGAAGTCCATGATTTCTTGTGGAATTTCCGTAAATGCTGTGTTCTCGTCAAGCTCCTGGTCAACCAGTTCTTTGCAAAAGACCGATTCCAAGTCTTCTGCCGTCATCTTTTCACCTGTTGCGGGATTAATCAGTGGTGCAGGTTTTGTCTTCATATCTGCCCTGATATTGTACCATTGCCTCGGCAGCTCTGCTTCATTAAGATAGATTTTGTAAGGGATTTCATTTTGTTTCATTGTTCTCTCCTTTCTTACCGCTGCAATGGGAATTAAAAAAAGGCCTTGTCCACTCGGGACAAAAACCTTATGTCTTTGTTTGCCACCCAACACCAAAATTGATGCTTTGTCTTTCGAGTACAGCGTTATACCCGCTCCTCTTGTAACAGGCGGAGAACCCGTCAGGTGCTACTAGGCTTTGATAAATATAATCCAGCTTTTCGTCCTGCCCTCTGAAGTCCATTCATCCCGATCCTCCTTACCGCATTTCCAGCAACGGCGGCTCTCTATAAATTCGAATTCGGGAATACTACTCTTCGTCAACGGTTTAATAATATTAACTTGTGATTGATTATAGTCTCGGGATTAAAAGTTGTCAATTTCTTTAAAAAATACAAACAGAAAATTAACTTTTTTGTGTTTAATAAACAATTATTCTCCCCAGTGTAGACCAATTCCTTTTTCTTTAGCCTTATCATAAATCTCTGAAGCAGCTACAAGATCCAATATGCCTATACCGACATTCTTAAAGATTACAATCTCATCTTCGGATTCACGGCCTGGTATCGTGCCGAGAATATAGTCACCGATATCTCCTGTGAACATTTCTTTTCTCAGTATTCCAGCCTCCATAGGCTTGATTATATCTCCCGATTCTGCGAGGACTGCATCTTCCGAATCGAAATAAATCTTTCCGCTTTTCTCAAATACCAATGGATCGAGCTCCTGCATATCAGGGGTATAAGATCCAACGGCACTTATCGTGCATCCTGGTTTAAAACTTTTTGCATTGCACACTGGTGTTTCCGAAACAGTTACAAGTGTTACAAGATCGGCGTTTGCAACTGATTCGTCTGTATCTTCATAGGCTGTTATCTCAGCACCATAGCTTGCAAGTTCGGACTTTGCCTCTTCTACAAACTTCTTAGTTCTTTCAAAGTTCCTAGCAGCTACCCTCACTTCCTTAATCGGTCTTGCAGTCAACATAGCTTCAAGCTGAAGCATCGCCTGACTTCCGGTTCCAAGCAAGGCTCCAATACGGGAATCTTTATTCCCAAAAAAATCAAAGGCAGAACCGCTTGCAGCAGCGGTTCTGATTGCAGTAACATATGTTCCGTCGATAAGAGCTTTAATCTGTCCTGTGTTTCCGTCAATCAGGAGAACTTCTCCGAGTGATCCAGGAAGCCCGCATCCTATGTTCTCTGGAAAGACATTAACCACCTTCATAGCTGCGGTTTTCATGTCTTTGCTGTATGACGGCATGAAGCAAAAGTCGCCCTTGTCTCCTGTTATTATTGTTCTGAGCGGAACATCGCATTTGCCTCCGCTGAAAAGAGAGTAACTCTTCTTGGCGGCTTCAATCGCGTCGCTCATAGTAAATACTTTTCTGATATCATCCCTAGTAAGTAAAATCATAAGTTACCGATTTGTCCTTTTCAATTTATAGATCTATTTTATAGAAGCGATTCAATCTGAGACTTCTGAAGCAATCCTGCCTGCTTGTAAGTGATTTCTCCATCCTTAACAACCATGATTGTAGGGATGCTGCTGATTCCGAGCTTTACAGCAACCTGTACAGCTTCATCAACATTTACCTTGAAAACCTTAACATCAGTTCTTTCATTTGCAACTTCTTCGATAACTGGACCCTGTGCTCTGCATGGTCCGCACCAGTCTGCATAAAAATCAACCAAAACAGTTCCTTCAGATTGCATAACTTCCTTTTCGTAATCTTCTCCGCTCAACTTCGTTACCATTAATATATCTCCTTTTCACTATCAAAATTAGTTTATTGTATTTCCTTACTTGAGTAAGACTCTTTCTTACTTCTGTAAATAATTATAGCACATATTATCTTGCGCACAATAGATTGAGTCCAATTTATTCTGAATATTGTGTGAAGATTCCTTGTAAAACAAAAGAACCGGCAGCACATGCTGTCGGTTCTCGGTTGTTAATTGTAGATCCGTAT
>CAYFWG010000095.1:1659-4540 GCA_964346775.1 uncultured Mogibacterium sp. | reverse complement strand
CTTACTCTGAGAAAAACTCCCGTGGCGCTCTCTAATCTATATTCAGAGAATGCCTCTCAACCTTAACTATTTGTTCTTACTTCTTCTTAGGCTTCTTAGCTCCATACTTGGAACGGCTCTGTCCACGTGCGGATACTCCTGCTGCGTCAAGTGTTCCTCTAACGATGTGATATCTCACACCAGGGAGGTCCTTAACTCTTCCACCTCTAACAAGAACAACACTGTGCTCCTGCAGATTGTGTCCAATACCAGGAATGTATGCAGTAACTTCCATTCCGTTAGTCAGACGAACCCTTGCAACTTTTCTCAAAGCTGAGTTCGGCTTCTTAGGAGTTACAGTCTTAACAGCAACACATACTCCTCTTTTCTGAGGGCAATTAACATCGGTAAGAGTTTTTCTGATTGTGTTCATGTTCTTGCCGAGTGCTGGTGCTGCAGACTTAACTACTGAGCTCTGTCTACCCTGACGTACTAATTGGTTAATTGTAGGCATTATTTTCTCCTTTCTTCTGAATTATATCGTTCTCGGTATCAAAACCGCTCGAACTTATTAATTTTACAAGCAAAGCATTGAGAAGTCAATGCTTTGCTTGAATTTATTACTCGATGACAGCTGTTTCTCCGTAGATTTTCGGTTCTTCAGCCGGAGTCTGTTCTACCTCTACGACTTCGACCTCTTCAATCTCCTCTTCTACAGGATCACGCATCATCCATTCGTTATCGCCATAATTAATCTTGACTCCCCTGTACATCTTCATACCAGTTCCTGCAGGGATGAGCTTACCAATCATGACATTCTCTTTGAGTCCTTCCAGTCTGTCTGTCTTTCCCTTGATGGAAGCATCAGTCAGAACTCTTGTAGTTTCCTGGAAAGAAGCTGCCGAGAGGAACGATGTGGTAGCAAGGGCTGCCTTAGTAATTCCGAGAAGCTGTCTCGTTGTAGTAGCCGTTTCTCCGCCTTCCTCTTCTGCAAGAGAGTTTGCTGCTTCGACTTCTTTCTTGGAATACTGTCCTCCAGGTAGAAGTCCGGTGTCGCCCGCCTTATCTACCTTATACTTGGACAGCATCTGGCTTATTATTATCTCAATGTGCTTGTCGTTAATGTCTACACCTTGGGATTTGTATACTCTTTGTACTTCTCTGAGGAGGTACTCGTATACGCCCTGGCCTCCGACAAGCCTCATGATATCGTGCGGATCGAGAGGTCCCTTTGTAAGAGCGCTTCCTGCTTTGACAAAATCTCCAACCGAAGGAATGATTTTAACTCCGAACGGCATTACATATGTCCTGTCTCCGCTTTCTTCTCTTACGATAACATCTGTCTTGTTGTCTTCACGGGACTCTATCGAAACAACCTCACCGTCAGCCTCGCAAATCTCTGCAAGACCCTTAGGCTTACGCGCTTCGAAGAGCTCCTCAACTCTTGGAAGACCCTGAGTGATGTCAGCTCCGGCAACACCTCCTGTGTGGAAGGTTCTCATCGTCAGCTGTGTACCCGGCTCTCCGATCGACTGTGCTGCAATGATACCGACAGCTTCGCCTGGAAGAACGAGTCTTCCTGTAGCAAGGTTCTTTCCGTAACATTTTGCACAAAGACCTTTTTCTGCACGACATGTCATAGCAGATCTGATCATTACCGTCTCGATGCCGAGGTTCTCGATTTCCATAGCCTTGTCGTCGGTGATGTATTCGTTCTTAGCGACGACTACTTCGCCAGTTTCTGGATTCACTACATCCTCGAATGCAAATCTTCCTGCAATTCTGAGGTGGAGTTTCTCGATTTCTTCTCCGCCATCTCTAAATGCTCTGATCTCGATTCCTTCGTTTGTTCCGCAATCATCCTCTGTGATAATCAGGCTATGAGCTATATCTACAAGTCTTCTTGTCAGATATCCCGAGTCGGCTGTTCTAAGAGCTGTGTCCGTAAGTCCCTTACGAGCACCGTTCGAAGAGATGAAGTATTCCAGTACGGAAAGTCCTTCTCTGAAGTTCGACTTAATCGGAATCTCTACAGTGTGACCTGTAGCGTTTGTCATAAGTCCTCTCATTCCTCCGATCTGGCTTATCTGAGATTTGTTACCTCTCGCACCAGAATGTGCCATGATATAGAGGTTGTTCAGTCCGCCAAGACCTTCCATGAGAGCTTCCGCTGTTTCTTCGGTTGCTTTTCTCCAGATATTGATGATCTGGTTGTATCTTTCCTTGTTGCTCATCAAGCCTCTTCTATAGAGGACTTCGTATGCATCTACGGTCTTCTCCGCATTAGCGATAATCTCTGGCTTTTCCTTAGGAACTTCCATGTCTGAAACGCTGACCGTTACAGAGCTGACTGTCGAATAGTGATATCCAGTGTCCTTGATATAGTCGAGCATTAGAGCTGTCTCGGTGTTTCCGTGGATTTTGAAGCAAGCTGCAATTATCCTACCGAGAGCCTTCTTCTCGCAAAGGAAGTCTACTTCCAATGAGTAAGGGTCTACAGATCTATCGACAAATCCGAGGTCTTGAGGTAGGCCGTTGTTGAAAATAAATCTTCCTACGGTCGATTCTACGAGCTTTCCGTTATCTCCTTCGAATGCAAATTTACGAACTTTAACCTTGGCGTGAATGCCTACTATGCCTGTTTGGTATGCCATTATCATCTCATCGTAGTCGGCAAAGCATTTTCCGTCTCCCTTTTCTGCAGGGCCAGTTCTTTCTTCGCTACCCGGATGTGTCAGATAATAACTTCCCAGGATCATGTCCTGTGTAGGAATTGTAATAGGCGATCCGTCCTTAGGTGCAAGTATGTTATTTACCGACAGCATGAGGTATCTGGATTCTGCCTGAGCTTCAACTGACAGAGGTACGTGTACAGCCATCTGGTCTCCGTCGAAGTCGGCGT
>CAYFWG010000095.1:0-1649 GCA_964346775.1 uncultured Mogibacterium sp. | reverse complement strand
CGGATGCAACTGGATAGCCTTGCCCTCGATGAGTACCGGCTCGAATGCCTGGATTCCCAATCTATGCAGGGTCGGGGCACGGTTGAGCAGAACTGGGTGATCCTTGATAATATAATCGAGAACGTCCCAAACTTCAGGTTCAGCTCTTTCAACCATAACTCTTGCCTTCTTGCTGTTATATGCAAAATCTCTCTCTACGAGTTCTCTCATAATGAAAGGTTTGAACAGCTCGAGTGCCATTGTCTTAGGAAGTCCGCACTGATAGAACTTCAGGTCAGGTCCTACGACGATTACGGAACGTCCGGAGAAGTCTACTCTCTTACCGAGGAGGTTCTGACGGAATCTTCCCTGCTTACCCTTGAGCATGTCGGAAAGCGATTTTAACTTTCTTCCTGCTGCACCTGTAACAGGTCTTCCTCTTCTGCCGTTGTCTATAAGTGCGTCTACAGATTCCTGAAGCATTCTCTTCTCGTTTCTGATAATGATATCAGGAGCGCCGAGTTCGAAAAGCTTCTTAAGTCTGTTGTTTCTGTTAATTACTCTTCTGTACAGGTCGTTGAGGTCGGATGTTGCAAATCTTCCACCGTCGAGCTGGACCATAGGTCTCAGATCAGGTGGAATTACAGGAAGAACCTCGAGAATCATCCACTCAGGTCTGTTACCCGACTGTTTGAAAGCTTCGATTACTTCAAGAATCTTGATGAGTCTTATCCTTCTCTGGCTTGTAGCTGTTTTAATCTGCTCTCTCAGCTCTTCAGCCATTACGTTTACATCGATGTTCTGAAGAAGTTCCTTAACGGCTTCGGCACCCATTCCTGCCTTAAAACTCTTGCCGTAAATTTCTCTTGCTTCGTGATATTCTTCCTCGTCGATAACCTGTTTGTACTGGAAAGGTGTTTCGCCTGGATCTGTAATTACATATGAAGCAAAGTATAGGATTCTCTCCAGTTCCTTCGGAGTCATGTCGAGGACAAGTCCGATTCTTGAAGGGATTCCTTTGAAGTACCAAATGTGAGAAACAGGAGCAACGAGTTGAATGTGTCCCATTCTCTCTCTTCTTACCTTCGACTTTGTTACCTCAACTCCGCAATAAGGACAAATCAGCCCTTTATAGCGAATCTTGTTGTATTTGCCGCATCCGCAAACCCAGTCCTTGCTAGGTCCGAAAATTCTCTCGCAGAAGAGTCCATCGTATTCAGGTTTGAGCGATCTGTAGTTGATAGTCTCAGGCTTTGTTACCTCACCGTGAGACCACTTGAGCATCTCCTCAGTGGAAGCCAATTTAATCTGCAGGGACTCAATATTTCTTAGATCCTGGTTATTATCTGTTATCATAATATTTCCTCCCTTCAACTATTCGTTATCCTGGTTTTCGTCTTTTTCACTTGCTTCTTCTTCTGCCTCAGCAAGCTGTTCAAGACTTTCCATCTCTACTGCGTCTGTTATATCAGGGCCTCCCTCTTCCATACTTCCCAGAAAAGCCATAGATGTGTCCGCAATTCCCTGAGCTTCATGCTCCATTCTCTCGCGTTCTCTCTCGTGCTCTGCCCTTCTGTCAGTCTCGTTTATCATTCTGTCGAATGTAAGCGCACCTTCGTATTCGGATGTTTCCCTGATCTTAATTTCCTGATCGTCATCTGTCATAGTTC
>CAYFWG010000094.1:0-4556 GCA_964346775.1 uncultured Mogibacterium sp. | reverse complement strand
GGCCTCGTTCACTTTTGCATATAAATCTTCCAAGGAACCGTTGTTATCTATTACAAGGTCTGCATTTTCTATCTTAACTCGATCGTCTTCTTGAGCTTGCATTATTTTAACTATGGTATTTTCATCGATACCGTCTCTGATCATTACCCTTTGAGAACGATTATTATAGTCAGCAGTAACAACCCAAACCATATCATAATTGTCCTGTTGATTTTTTTCGAATAACAAAGGAATATCAAAAAATACTGCTTTATATCCTTCGTTGGAGGCCTTCCTTTCTATACGTTTTATTTTTTCCAGAACAGCATATGTAGTTCCTTTTTCAAGAACCTTCATCGCTTCTGAATCGTTATAGACCAGGTCTCTAATCGCTTCCCTATCCATGCTTCCGTCTTCGAGAATATATGACGAGCCGAAATGCTTGACGATATATGGGATAGCTTCTCCACCTGAGGATGTCATCTCTCTTGCGATTTTATCTGCATCAACAACAATAAAACCCATAGAAATGAGATAGTTTGTAACAGTTGATTTTCCCGAGCCGATTCCACCGGTTATAGCAATTGTAATCATTGTTTTGTGAGCCCTTTTATTTTAATGAATACCAATCTTTTCCTGTATTGATTTCACATTTGAGTTCTACAGCAAGATCAGCAGCATTTCTCATACAGGTGTCAATTATATCTCTTACTTCGTCTAGCTCGTTATCAGGGCCTTCTACGATAATTTCATCGTGAATTTGCAAGATTAATCTCGATGTCAGATTTCTCTTGTCAAGTTCTGAAGACACAGAATTCATAGCGATTTTGATGATATCGGCTGCAGTACCCTGTATAGGAGTGTTCATGGCAAGACGCTTAGCTAATTCTCTTTCCATATATTTTCTGGAGGAAAATTCTGGAATCTGACGTAATCTTCCGAAATACGTCCTTACTTCTTTTGTTTCCTCTCCTTCTTGGATAGTTTTATCGAGATATTCTTTGACGGCTTGATGCTTTGCAAAGTAATCGTTGATATATTTCTGTCCTTCTTCTCTAGATATGTGAAGGCTTTCGCTGAGTCCGAAACCGCTCATCCCATAAATAACTCCGAAATTAACTGCCTTTGCCTTTGTTCTATCCAAAGCAGTGACATCTTCTTCAGGAATACCAAAGACTCTCGAAGCTGTTATTCTATGGATATCTTTATTATCATTAAAAGCCTTTATTAAAACCTCATCTCCGCTGAGGGCAGCGAGAATTCTAAGCTCTATCTGTGAATAGTCGGATGAAGTAAACGAATAATTTTTATCTGATACTACAAAAGCCTTACGAATCAATCTTCCGTAGTCATCTCTAATAGGAATATTTTGAAGATTAGGTTCTGTACAACTTAACCTTCCTGTTGCTGCAACCGCTTGATTAAAGTGTGGACGGATCTTTCCGTCCGAACCTATGAGGGATAGAAGTCCGTCTACATACGTACTCTTGAGTTTTGTCAATTTCCTATATTGCAAAACGTTATCGACTATAGGATAGTCGGCTTTGAGTTTATCGAGAACATCTGCGGCGGTAGAATATCCAGTCTTGCTCTTTTGCTTAGGATAAGGAATACCGAGGTTATCAAACAAGACCTGACCGAGCTGCTTAGGTGAATTGATATTAAATTCAAGCCTGGCTTCTCTATGAACCATCTCTTCCAAGGAGAAAACCTTGTCATCGATCTCCCTTCCAATCGAGTCAAGGACCTCAGGGTCACAGGTAATACCTTCCTTTTCCATTTTTGCCAAAGTTAGAACTAAAGGCATATCGCAAGTCTTGAACAAGTTCATCAGTTCATTTTCTTCAAGTGCTTTAGATTGGTTTTCGATTACCTTGCTGATAAATAATAGTCTTTTCTTAAGCTGATCTTCGTCAAGCAGAATAGATGCAGACAAACCTTCTTCGCCTGTAATAGAAGCCTCTTCTGGATTTGGAGAGTACTTATTATACTTAAAGAGCATTTTTCCGAGCAAATATTTACTCGTATTCGGCTGAAGCAGGTATTCAGCGACTACTACATCGTACTCAGGTTGAAAATCATCTTCACAGAATGCCAAGAAAGAATACAAGGCCCTCTTAAGATCAAAGCCGCAAAGCTTATAGTTCTTTGATGCTAAGAGTTCCAAAGATGCAGTTATATTAATTAAAGTGAATTCTTCGTAGCAAAAGAGATTCTTTTCTCTAGAATACAAAGCAAGTCCACGTAAATCAGGTTTTCCTACATGGTTGTAATCGGTTAAAGCTTCTATAAATACCTTACTTTGATCATCTGTAGAAGAGATAAAAGTCTTGAAATCAACGGATGATATCTTTTTAATCTCATCATCGAAGTTGTTTGCTTCGGAAACTTCTTCATCTTCAGATGCAAAGTCTGAAGAATTAAGTTTCTTTGTGAATGAATAGAATTCCAGTTCGGTAAATATATCTGAAAGAGCAGCGACATCTGGCTTTTCTAACTTAAAATCATCCCAATTGAAATCCATTTGCATATTGGTCTCAATTGTAGCAAGCCACTTGGATTTTTTCGCTAATTCTATATTGTTCCTGATATTTTCACCGAGTTTTCCCTTGATAGAGTCGGCATTTTCCAACACTTTCTCGAGGCTTCCATACTCCTCGAGAAGAGAAATCCCCCTCTTCTCACCTACGCCCGGAACCCCCGGAATGTTATCTGAAGAATCTCCCATAAGACCTTTGAGGTCTATAAACTGCGAAGGTGTTAGGTTATACCTTTGAAGCATAGCTTCCGTGTCATATATATCAAATTCGCTCATTCCCTTGCGGTTAATGAGGACTTTAGTGTTCTTATCTATAAGTTGAAGTTCGTCCTTGTCACCAGAGATTATCAGAGTCGATATACCTTCTGCAGAAGCTTTCTTGGCTACAGTGCCGATTATGTCATCGGCTTCAAATCTCGGATTCTCCAGAACAGCTATGTTCATAGCCTCTAAGACTTGGTGTAAAAGAGGAATTTGAGACAAAAGCTCAATAGGAGTTTTTTGTCTTCCTGCTTTATACTCCTCATATGCTTCGTGACGGAAGGTCTTCTCCTTCATGTCGAATGCAATTGCGATATAGTCAGGCTCATAGTCTTTTAAAATCCTATTTAGCATATTAATAAATGCATATATTCCTTGGGTATGAACGCCCTTAGAAGTGACCATAGGACGCATGGCAAAATACGCTCTGAACAAAAGGCTGTTACCATCGATTAAAATTAATTTTTTCATTTTTACCTCTAATCGTACAAATCGTACAAAAATTCCCGGGATATCGTTAAGCTGTTAATTGACGCCCTATCGAAATTAGATAAGGTGGGTAACTTTCTTGACTGAACTTCTGTAGTCCTCTCGAAGGAGGCTTTACATAATGTTTTCGTGTCGAAATCCCTTTAAGTATGTGTAGGTTCAATTAATACAGCTCATCGCATATTCCAGGAATATATGTTTATTTTGATATTTAAATAATTACTATTCTTCAACTAATTCACAGTTATAGTATACCTTCTGAATGTCGTCGTTGTCTTCAAGTGATGTTATCAGCTTGACGATTAACTTCATGTCCTCTGGATCTGTAACTGTAGCCTCGACCGAAGGCACGTGCTCAACTTCCGCCTCGAATATATCATAACCCTCGTCTTTGATGGCTTTGTGAACATCGTTAAAAGAAGAAGGTTCGGTTCGAATTTCGAAGTTATCTTCATTGACGATCATATCATCAGCTCCAGCGTCAAGAGCTATCATCATTACTTCATCTTCATCAAGTCCTTCGGAATCGATTACGATGACACCCTTTCGGGAGAACATGTAAGAAACGCATCCAGGAGTTCCGAGATTGCCTCCGTACTTGTCAAAAATGGATCTTACAAATGGACCAGTTCTGTTCTTGTTATCTGTCAGGGCTTCTACAATTATAGCAACCCCAGAAGGACCATAGCCTTCAAAAAGCAGTTCTTCGTAATTCTCTCCACCAAGCTCGCCTGAGCCTTTTTTGATAGCACGATCGATGTTATCGTTTGGCATTCCTATGGACTTAGCCTTATCAATTGCTACTCTAAGAGAAGGGTTAAAGTCTGGATCTCCTCCGTTCTTAGCGGCAACTATTATCTGTCTTGAATGTTTGGTGAACATAGCAGCACGCTTTGAATCCTGTGCTGATTTTCTGTTTGCAATTGTGCCATGTCTACCCAATGATGATACCTCCCAGTGTTAAAATATTATATAAAAAGTATATACCAATAAGTGCCTAAATACAATATGCGAGAGCACATAGTGATTACCGAATAAGCACTTTTTCCTGCTTAAGCTTCGTTCATATTTTTAAATGCTGTAGCCATCATCATCTTGATGCGGTTGAGCTGGTTTACGTTTGAAGCACCAGGATCGTAGTCGATTGCAACAATATTAGCTTTATCGTCATATTGGTTCAAAGCCTTGAGCATTCCCTTGCCAGCAACGTTATTAGGAAGACAGGCAAAAGGCTGTAGACAAAGTATGTTTTTAACACCTGCATCTATCAAATCGACCATTTCTCCAG
>CAYFWG010000093.1:4161-4581 GCA_964346775.1 uncultured Mogibacterium sp. | reverse complement strand
AGAAGGGTATTGCTAGAGGTATCTTCTCCAACGAATCAGGTCTTGGTTCCGCACCTATCGCTGCTGCTGCTGCACAGACTCATGAGTGCGCACGTCAGGGTCTTGTATCCATGACAGGTACATTCCTTGATACAATCGTTATTTGTACAATGACAGGTATGTCAATCGTTCTCACAGGAGCACACGAGCAGGGTCTCGAAGGTGTTGCTGTAACTATCTTCGCATTCGGCGCAGGACTGCCTTGGCCACAGATCTGGGGAGCTATCATTCTTTCGATTTCCCTCGGCCTCTTCGCATTCACAACTATCCTTGGTTGGGAATACTACGCTGAAAGATGTTTCGACTATCTGACAAACCAGAATCCTAAGGCTTGTAAGTTCTACAGATGGCTCTATATCTTCGCTGTAGCTGTAGGTCCTT
>CAYFWG010000093.1:0-4151 GCA_964346775.1 uncultured Mogibacterium sp. | reverse complement strand
TCGGCTTCGTATGGACATTTGCAGACATCACAAACGGTCTTATGGCATTCCCTAACCTCGTAGGTCTCTTCGTTCTTTCTGGAGTTGTTGCTAAAGAAACTAAGGACTTCTGGAGAAGAAAGAATTCAGGCGAATACGATGACGGACTCGCTGCTGCAAAGGCTGCTAAGAAAGCTGCAAAAGCAGGCAAGTAGTTTAAATCAACTAAATCGCCACACGGCGATAAATATGAAATAACAAAGAACTGGCAGATCGGAATAATCCATCTGCCAGTTCTTTTATGCTCTATTCTATATTTACATCTCTCTATTTACATCTCTCTGTATTGCTTCATCATCGAGGCAAATAGATCTTTGTTCGACGGAGGAGTATATGTTATCGCATTTGCTCCTGCCTTTATCGTTGCCAATATCGACTCGTCTGTCTTTCCTCCAGAAGCTATAATCGGAACTTCCTTGAAGTCTTTTCGAATCATCTCGACTATATGAGGAGTTTTTTCTGCTGCAGCTACATTGAGAATTGAAGCGCCTGCATCCAGCCTTGCCTGGATATTAGTATCTTCCTTAGTAACTGTGACAACAGATGGGATGTCAACGGCTTTTGATACTGCCGATAAATTGACATTTGATATAGGGGCATTAAGCACAACGCCCATAGCTCCGCTTGCTTCCGTATCTTTGGCGAGGCCGATGGTTCTTATGCCTTTGGTCGTTCCGCCTCCCACACCGCAAAAAACGGGGATATAGGAGTATTTGATGATCGCATCTCCTATAGCTTGTTGTGGGCTGAAAGGATATACAGCAAAAACAGCATCCGCATCGCAATTTCTAATAATAGAAATGTCGGTCGTAAATATCAATGACTTAATCCTTCTACCATATATTATTATTCCCGACGCTTCTCTTATGACGCTCGGAAGCCTTAGGATATTGTGCCTAAGCTTACTGTCAACGGTCGGTGTACTGGTTATGCGAAAATCATCCATTTAGACAACCTCCTTTTCTATTTTGCTAATAATAAACGAAAGAGATCAAATAAACAATAGTCGAAAAGGAGATCTCGAAATTAAATTTTAGTCGTCTTTTTTCTCAGTAATCCTCTCCAAAACCTTAGTGTCTAATTTGGAGAGTTTATTGATAAGCATCTGTTTTCTTATTTGCTCGAGTTCAGCAATGTCGAGTTCGGACAATTCTGCGATGATTGCTTCCTTCGCTTTGTCAGGTGGCAATTGATTAGCCGGAGAAACTGTAGCCGAAACTTCGCCCAAAGTCTTTGAGCCTCCACCTCTCGGAAGTGTCGTAACAATGGAGATTATCGCAAGAAGGAGGAAGACTAGTGATATTCCGATTGCGAACATCGCCGCCATACGAACCTGGACATTATCGCTTCTACCTTGCATTCCGATAATGTCTGGAACCTTTGCACCCATCAAGCCATAGAAAACAGCCAAAGATATAGCCGTGCCTCCTGCACCTCCAAGGGAAGATGCCATTTTGAAAATACCTGCTCCAGCTCCCGATTGATCTGCAGGAAGGTTGGATAGAGCTGCATCTGTAGCCGGAGTTGCATAGAAAGCCAGTCCCGTTCCGAAGAGGCAATATGCTATAACAGCCAAGACTACATATTGTCCGATGAGGAGATTTGTTGTCATAAGTAGCATGCAGGCGACCATTACTATCGATACTCCCCATATCATCGGTTTGCGAGAACCGAATCGCTGCAATAGCTTCTCTCCCATACGTATGAATAGGAGAACGCACACACCATAGCCCAAAGATAGAATTCCCGCCTTCAAAGGAGTATACGGACTGCCGTCCTTTGTCGCTCCAGCCATCTGTATGAGCTGCTGGGAAACGATAAGTACGCCTATAGTCGTATTAAGAAGGAAGTTCGAAAGCGCCGCACCTGTGAATGTGGTATTTCTGAAAAGCGAGAAATCGATAAACGGGTTCTTTTGCTTTTTCTCCCACATTATGAAGGCTGTATATGCTACTATGCCAAGCGCTACCAGACCCAAAGTCCTGATCGAAGTCCATCCGAGTTTTGAGCCATAAAGAAGTACTATCATTAATGCCAAAGTGCCGACAATAAATGTCAACAAGCCGACAGTGTCGAACTTCCTATGCGTCAAATTCCCTGATTTGCTCTCAGGAGTTCCACGTATAAGCAAAAGCGCAATAATACCGACAGCTATCGATGCAAAGAAGATGCCTCTCCAGCCGATGAAGGTGACGATTGTTCCTCCAAATACTGCCGAAAGTCCTGCTCCTCCCCATGATCCCATAGACCATATCGAGATTGCACGCTGGCGGGCAGTTCCTGTCCAGTACGAGTTTACAAGTGCAAGTGTGGAAGGCATGATACAAGCCGAAGCCAGACCTTGAAGTATACGCCCTGCAAGAAGGAGTGGCAAAGCGAGCCCCTTTGTAGCAAGGATAAGAAGAATGGAGCCGAATATGTTGAGCGAGACTCCGATTACAGTGAGTTTCAAACGCCCGAATCTATCGGCAAAACCGCCGAACAGAACCGTAAATAAGCCAGCGAATAAACTGGTGAGAGTTACTGCCAAATTCAGGGACGATGTGTCTATATAATGACCTTCCGCATTTATGTCCGCCAAGATTTGTGGCGCAATAGTTCCTGCCGACCCAGCAAAGAGCCAGAAGGTAAGGACTGCCAGGAGAAGACCTATCAGCAACCTGTCGTTACCCTGAAAATCGCTCGATAGAGATGTCGGTTTGTTTTGAGCCTTATCATTCTTCAGTCTTTCTTCCTTTGACATTTTTCTATACCGCCTTTCCAAGATAAGCCATAAGAGCAATAATCGCCGCATGTGTACCTGTTTCGAGGGCTGGGCGAACCGTCGGTGCAAAGCCCGGATTGTGGTTCGGAAGAACCTCTGCGCCTTCTTCGAAAGCACCGAAGCCCCAGTATACATATGGGATTCCAAAGGCATTAGGAATATTCGAAAAGTCCTCCGATGCTGTCATCGGACTATAGGTAATAACCCTATCATCGCCAAAGACATCTCGGAAGGCTTTTTCGACCTTCTCGGTTTCTTTCGGATCATTGGTAGTCGGTGGGAAAAGATTCAAAATTTCAAATTGCGGTTCTTTAGGAGATCCGCTTGCGGCACATTCAGCTTCAACTATACGCTTAATTGAGCTTATGAGTTTCTCCCTGACTTCGTCCTTGTATGCTCTAAGATTCAGCAGTAGTGTCGCTTCTTCGGGTATGCTGTTTGCTGCAATTCCCGATTGAACAGAGCCTACAGTAAGAACGGCAAAGTCAAAGGGATCGATTTCCCTTGCAACCACGCCTTGTAGCCTCATTATGATTGCTGCTGTCAGGACAACCGTGTCGACGCTCATATTCGGCATGGAAGCGTGAGCTCCCTTTCCATAAATGGTAATCTTCATCGAAGCTGCTGTCGACAGGAATGGACCAGAGCAAATTCCAACGCTGCCTGCCTTCGGTGTTGATAGAAGGTGTTGTGCCAAAGCTATGTCGGGTTTTGGAATCTTTTCCGTCAAGCCGTCTTCGACCATGGCTCTAGAGCCTGCAGCTATTTCTTCAGCTGGCTGGAACAAAGCTATATACGTGCCCGACCAGCTGTCTTTATTCTCGGACATCGCACGAGCGGCTCCTATTCCGACGGCAACATGCATATCGTGTCCGCATCCGTGCATTACAGGAACACTGATGCCGTTTTCATTTATAGCACATACCTTTGAAGCATAAGGAAGACCCGTGTCTTCTTTGACAGGTATGGCGTCCATATCAGCCCTGAACAAAGCGACCTTACCCTCGCCATTTTTCAGAATGCCGACTACTCCGCCTCCTATGTGGAGAACTTCATAGCCGAAAGATTTCAATTCCTTCGAAATCAATTTGATCGTTTCCTTTTCCTGGAAAGGCAGCTCTGGATGGCTGTGGATGAATTTGTAAATTTCTTCCTGCTTTCTCTCAAAGTCAGCAGTCGATGCTAATATTGTTTTGATATCCATACTAACTCCTTAACTTTCATATATACATTGATTATAACCTATTTATACCCAAAGTGCTCAAATTAAAAGCCCCGGAACAAAAGTTCCGAGGCTTTGTTTGGAGCTGATGAGGGGAGTCGAACCCCTAACCTCCTCGTTACGAAT
>CAYFWG010000092.1:3594-4709 GCA_964346775.1 uncultured Mogibacterium sp. | reverse complement strand
GGCGACAGCAAGATTTTCCTGGACGAACAGGGGAAAATACAGATTGGACCGGAACGGGTCATACCGCTATGTCAGGCAGGAAGCATGTACCCGGAATTATATAATGAAATGCAGGAGTTTCGACGGCTGGGAGAGTTAAAGCAGTACTATAATTACGAAGCTGATTGCTTCATATTAATTCGAGAGAACCAGAGAACCCATCTGACGCAAAAGGAATCCGACATAATAGATGTTTTGAAGACAGGACCGCACAGTGCGTCATATATTGCCAGAAAAATCGGTATGGAACCGGAACAACTTTCCATGGATAATCTTGTTAGAATGGGTTATGTTGCGGTTATGTCACTGACCCCTACAGATATTCTTCACTTCTGTGGGAAGTACACAGAATGGAACAATCGTTTTTCTCAAAGAGGAATACAGATTTTGGCCAATAGAAGGGAAGAAACATCGGAGGATTTTGCCAATCTTGTAACAAAAACAATTAAAAGGGAAATTGCAACTATCTGTATTAAATCCTGCTCCTTTTTTGACGGCAACAGCAGTATGTTGACCGGTGAAGATGCCAATTACTTTATTGACAATATAATCGGCACTAAATATTCCAGATTGATGAACCTGCAGCTGGATTTCAAGAAACCGATTATTGCGGTAGGTGCTCCGGCAAAATCATGGCTGAGTATAATCAATGATTTTTATGATGTTGAGGTAATTATTCCCGAGCATTCTGAAGTGGCCAATGCATATGGAGCTGCTGTTGCACAGGCAACCGATTGTGTTAACATGCAGATTACTTACCATAAAGGACAATTTGTACTGAATACGCCATGGAGCAGGGATGTTTATAACAGCAAGGACGAAGCGTTATTTTATGCGATTCATGAAGGACGGAAGCATGTGGAGCACACATTGAGAGCGGCAGGTTGTACTAAATGGAAAATTGAAGAACATCAGGAGGACTCAAGAATGGAATTAAAAAAGGATGAAGGTGACAGATACATGGGAACGAAGGTTACTGTGACAGGAATTGGGCTGAACTAATCAAGGGGGGACAATATGTTGTATTCAGAATTAACTAAAGTGGATAAAGATTTATTGAGAATTACTCACAGCAC
>CAYFWG010000092.1:0-3584 GCA_964346775.1 uncultured Mogibacterium sp. | reverse complement strand
GTAATACAGGAAAGTAAAAATCTTGTTTTCCTTGGTGGTGCGGGTGTTTCAACGGAGTGCGGCATTCCTGATTTCAGGTCGGATCTTTCGTTATATATGGATGCCGTCATGTGTGGAAAATCATCGGAGGATATGCTGTCCGCCAGTTTTTTTCACCATGAACCGAGGCGATTTTATAATTACTACTTAAACAACATGCTTTATCCTGATGCTGTACCGGGAGAAACTCACTATGCGCTGGCACGATTGGAGCGGAAGAAACTTTTAAAAGCGATTATCACCCAAAATGTGGATGGTCTTCACCAAAAGGCCGGTAGTAGAAATGTTATAGAAATACACGGTACAGTTCATAAAAACTACTGTATGTGGTGCAACACAGAGTATGACATGTCATACATTATTTCATCAGATAATTGGGAAGATGGAATCCCGTTATGCAAAGAATGCGGAGGTATGATTAAGCCGGGAATAATTCTATATGAAGAGGAGCTGAATCCGGAATTATATAAAAAAGCGATGAATTGCATACAAGATGCGGAGGTATTAATAGTTGGAGGGACTTCATTGATGGTTGGATCCGCAGCGGAACTTATCAAACATTTCCACGGAAAGCAGCTAATTATTATCAACCGGTCTCCAACACCTTTCGATAACCAGGCAGATTTGGTATTCCGTCAACCTATAGGCGATGTATTGCCAGGTGCCACAGAGATGATATGGTAGTTCGGTATAATATCCACAAATCTCGGAGTTTGCATGACTAAGGTAGAAAGCATTTCTGCCGTTTATGGAGTAATACCCTATTCAGGGATGACCATTGACGAAAACAATGAGTTTATAAGAGTGATTTTCACAATTTCATACGAGGGTCAGACCTGCGAACTGTCTATAACCGGCATAGACAAAAATACTGATTACTATAATTATGACAACCTGGTGAATGATGACCCGTTTGAAGACATGAATGATTTAGGAGTCTTCTAAAAATATTCACAGTAACCGCTTTTCCATTTTGGAAAAGCGGTTTATTGTCGTTCAGAAAAGAATTCAAAACTGTCGATTTTTACTTTCAATAAGACCATCGTCCTTCATAGCACGGATTTCACGCATCATGGAAGAGCGATCAACCATAAGATATTCGGATAGATGTACCAGCGACATTGGTATCGTAAATAGGCGATTTGATTCCGGAGATTCAGAATCACGGAATGATCTGGATCTTATGTGTTTCAGATATGTCATGAGTTTTGAACGTATACAGCTTTGCCCTAAAATTGAGATGTGCAGGGAAAGCTCCTGTGCCTTCTGAGCAGTCATCATGAAGAGATTGCTGATGAGCTGGCTGTGATGGTCGCATAGCGTTTCGCACGGGCTGATAATATGATTGTAGTCCAGATATATAACAGTGCAATCAGATAGGGCTTTTACAATGTAGTCAAAATTCTCAAGCGGAAGAGAGAACAGCTCTCCAAAGACATCACCGGCTCCATACCTCTCCAGGAGAAATAGATCCCCATCTTCATTTAGGATTTCCAGTCGGGCGGTGCCCTGTGACATGACGGCGATATTTGATATCTTCCCTGATTCGTAAGTAAGAATCGTATCACCCTTTCTGTATTTCTTCTTAATCGGTTTGAAGCATGGGATCATCATTTTGATGGAACCCTGACCGATGTTATCCAGCAGACGAGTCTTTGCCATAGGTACCTCCCAATAATAAAAAAATGCTTTTCTAAATAATACCATAAAATAATATCAAAAAAAGTTGCAAATGTCACAGAATAGAATCTGGAATTGGGATATGATTTTATCACAAAATATTCAGACAATACAAAAATCGCGTACACTATTATATTCAGGAGGTGACATATGCTTTTCAAAACTACAGAAGCACACGAAGAACTGAGGGCAAAAGTCAGAGCATTTGCAGAGGAGGAGATAAAGCCAATTGCATTCAAACTTGACCAGGGCAACGAATTTCCCCATGAAGCAGTAGCAAAAATGGCTAAGCTCGGGCTGATGGGTCTGCCATATCCAAGAAAATACGGAGGAGCGGAACTTGATGTTTTAAGTTATGCCATAGCAGTAGAAGAACTGGCCAGAGTTGATGGAGGTGCCGGTGTAATCCTGTCAGCACATACATCGCTGGGCGGATATCCTATTGCAGCATACGGAACTGAAGAACAGAAGCAGAAGTATCTGACCCCTATGGCCAAGGGCGAAAAGCTGGGAGCTTTCGGACTGACTGAGCCCAATGCGGGTTCGGATGCCAGCGGCACGGAGACGACAGCGGTACTGCAGGGAGACCATTACATTCTCAACGGAGGCAAGGTATTTATAACCAATGCGCCGATTGCGGACACCTATGTAATATTTGCGATGACCACTCCGAACATCGGCACACACGGAATCAGTGCCTTTATCGTAGAGAAGGACTATGATGGATTTGAGTTCGGTGACCACTACGACAAAATGGGAATCCGTTCCTCATCCACTGCAGAGTTGATTTTTAACGATGTAAAAGTTCCGAAGGAAAACCTTTTAGGACATGAAGGAGAAGGATTTAAAATAGCCATGGCCACGCTGGACGGGGGTCGTATCGGTATAGCGGCTCAGGCTTTGGGAATTGCCCAGGGAGCGTTTGATCATGCGAAGGAATATGCGCTTGAAAGAGTCCAGTTTGATATGCCGATTGCTTATCAGCAGGTAAATCAGTTTAAATTTGCAGATATGGCAATCAAGCTTAGGAATGCACGCTTTCTTGTGTATTCGGCAGCAGAGCTTAAGGAAGCCCATGAACCGTATGGAATGGAAGCGGCTATGCGAAGACATACGCTTCGGAAATTGCGCTGGAGGTATGTAATGATGCACTGCAGCTCTATGGCGGGAATGGCTTCCTGAAAGAGATGGAAGTTGAAAGGGCTTATCGCGATGCGAAGATTACCACGATTTATGAGGGCACCAGTGAAATTCAGCGAGTTGTAATTGCAGCAAATATTCTCGGAAAGGCTCCGAAGATGAATGTGGCCGGCGGCAAGCAGAAGGGACCTATCACCGGCACCAGAAAGAAAGAGATATACAGCAAAGGCACACCACAGGAAAGAGTTGATCAGCTGGTTGAGTCACTGAAGGTGGACGGATATGATTTCACGATTGGCATTGACCCTATGACACCTATTGTAGACGCCGACCGTGTTGTTTCAGCAGGTAAGGGTATTGGCGATAAGAAAAACATGAGGCTTATTGAGAATCTGGCTAAACAGGCCGGAGCAGCTGTGGGTTCTTCCAGACCGGTAGCAGAAACGATGAAATATCTGCCGCTTGATCGTTATGTTGGTATGTCAGGACAGAAATTCAGCGGAAACCTTTACATAGCCTGCGGTATTTCCGGAGCGGGACAGCATCTAAAGGGAATTCGAGAGGCGACTACAATGTGTAAAGATGAGAAAGGCTACAAGACTGAAGGAGCCATCACAATGGACAACTTATGTATGCGATGGCTGCGGATATGAATATGACCCTGCAATCGGAGATGACGAGGGCGGAATCAGTCCGGGAACTACCTTTGAAGCACTTCCTGAAGA
>CAYFWG010000091.1:4216-4728 GCA_964346775.1 uncultured Mogibacterium sp. | reverse complement strand
TATTGATCTCTATATTCCCTGGGTATCCATTGTCAGCCCTGATGTTGCTCACACTGGAGCCCGACATTCCTTGTATATGACCTTGATACACAAAAGCGACAATCAATCCGAGCATTATAATTGTAACCACGATTACCGACAGAAGGGCACTCCTGCTCTTCACGTTGTTTTCGTTTTGGTAGAAAAGGGTTATTAGGCATACGAGCAAAGCGGCAACAATCGTCACTATTATCGGGTTGACTCCAGAGAATAGCGCTTTGATCGAAAGGCCAAGCACGATGGCATTGCCCCCAAGTGTCGCTAGAGACTTTGAAGTTCTGTCGCCCCCAATAGCCAAAGTTAAGAAAATAAATATGGCGCCCAAAATTACAATTATCATTTTGCTGCACCTCTTTTCATAAAGATCGAGGTCGTTAGAACGGATATAGGTATGGCTACGAGTATTGCTATTCCGCCGACGAGGAATCTGGATATATCAAAGAATGCGCTGTATTTGATGACGGTAAAAAAGC
>CAYFWG010000091.1:0-4206 GCA_964346775.1 uncultured Mogibacterium sp. | reverse complement strand
TGAATACCGGAATAGTAGCAGCAATGTTGGTAAAGAAAACCACGTTTATCATGGTTCCTGTAATGTCGTCTGCCACTTCTTTCACCGAGGCATTCAGTTGCTTGTTGGTTATGTTTGGTGTTTTGCTGATTAACTCTCCTGCGCATGCAGTTATAGTGACGGTGATATCCATTACCGCACCCAAGCACCCTATGACAGTCTGGGCACAAAAGAATCGATTTGCCTGGTCGTAGGTATATGGTTGCGGCAAGAATTCCAGATAGTCGTAATCCACCGTGTTGCCGAATTTCAAGATCAGAAATACGAGCAAACCGACTACAAATGTGGACAGTATTGTAGCCGAAAGAGCTGGCACGAACATATTCCGCCATTTGCAGATAAAACTGAGTATCATCGTTGCGAAGATCAGACAAACTCCGATGGAAAGATATAGTATGTCAAAGCCCATCAGGTAGAGCTTTATCATCAAGGAGAATAGCACAACATTTATCAGCATGCATATTATTGCGAATGCACCCTGGCTTCCGCCGAAAATCGCCAGCAGTCCGAAGACCATCAGCACTGCCGCACCTATCTGATAATCCCTCTTTATACCGCTTATAGCCTTCTCGTCATTGTCTAAGAAAACGAAATCGCCATTGCGGTATTTCTCGTCGTACACAAGAGATGGGTCAAATTTGTTCTTTGTGGTTAGCTTATCGCCTTTGTGATCGCCGTTTTTCACCAGCAAAGTAATAGATTGCTCTGTACCGGAAGTTTTCACGTCCACTACCTTAGCAATCGTCTTGTCATACATATTGAAATTATTATACATAAGCAAAAACAGTATGACGCAGGTGATTATCACAACTGCGCCACGTATCAGCATATTTCTACCTGTTTTTTCAATCTGTATTCCGGCATTTTTCTTCTATATTTGATTCGTTTATATTTGCATTATTTTTCCTTCTGGCTATGCCTGTTAAACCACGCTCTTTCTTCGAAAGGTTTCTTTGAAGTGTTCTTTGTCGGAGTTTGTGCGGCGATACCTATCGGAAGAAGGACTTTGAACTCGCAAATTTCAGGCATTTCGACAAGATCCGTAAGCTCTTTGTCAAATTTCTTGACACCGCCCTGATACCAGCAAGTCTCGTATCCGAGCTCCTTAATTGTGAGGAGCATGTTCTCTACTGCTGCGCCGAGGTCTTCGAGATTATAACAATCTCCGTTAACGCTTGCTATTGGTGTTGTAAATACAAGTATGAAAGCATTGGCAGTTGCGCAGGATGAATTCTTGACAATCCCCTTGAGTGCATCTGCTTGTTCAGTCTCATCTATTGCAACAAGTGAAACCGATTGACGGTTGCAACCCGACGGTGCAGCCAATCCAGCTTCCATGATTTTCCTTAAGTCCTCGCGTGGCACTTTATAATCCGTAAACGGACCGCGATAGCTCGATCTATCGAAAATAGCATTCAGTGTTTCCATATCAAAATCTCCTTTTCATAACTTCCTTGTTATCTGTTATTGAAATCTTCGTTTTATTGTTTTTCCTGTCGTGATAAGGAAAGTTTCCTTGTGATTAGCTTGTTGAGATTACACAGCAGTTTGTTTAAAGGGAAAGACAAAAGAACTATTGCAATCCAGCAGAGCACAAATGCAATCGTGAAGACGACGAGAAATGGGAGCTGATTCCCAAACATTTTAAATATCAAACTTCCGCCTAGAACATTATACACAGCAACATGAATGAGATAGATTGCCATAGTGTTTTGTCCTTGGTGTGTAAAAAAAGGTTTTTCCATTAGTGACTTAATATGACTATCTTTAGTCAATGCCAGAATTATAATAACGGAACTCAATCCATAGAGTAGGTATATGTATTTGGAATCCAGTTTGATAATCCATAAAGCCAGTATAACTCCTGCGATTTTGACATATGAATTTTCCAACAAGCGATCAACAAATTCTATGTTTCGAATGCTTGGGATTAAATTTCCTAGCATGCAAATCGCTATCCAAGGTTGTTCGATTAGAATTAAACCCACGATTTCTGCCAAAACAATACCTGGATGCAAACGTAACTGTCCGTTAATCCTCGAGAATATCGAAGCTACAAGGAATGGCCTCATGCACCAGTAGGTTGCGAAAATTTGATCCCCTACTAAAAAGCTGGTCCTGAGGACTTTCGTCACCCCAATAACACCGTGAAAATATCCAAATGTCCCTAAAACAGCATATAGGGTATTGACAAAGAGTCCACAGAGAACAAAGTAAATGTAGCGTTTAATCGAATACTTTGCAATATTTGTCTCGGATGATTTATATGCGAGATAACCCAGTATCACGCCAAACAAAGCTACTCCAAACTTACCAGTCAATCCACCGAAAACAATGCGGCTGGGCATTTCACTCCAAAGGAAAAAATATTCTTTATGAAACTGACTAATAAAGTGAGTCGCATAAATAATAAAAATTGCCATTATTTTTAAGCTATCCAAATAGCCTTCCCTCTTCATAAATCAGTTCTCTCCTTGCTCGTTTATCTAGTGTCCCTTGCAATCTTATAGATAGTTTATTCCAGAACTTAACTTCTCGTTTTTTCATTCTATCACATATTAAAAATGGTATCATCCAGTGCTGGCAAATTATACTACGCCTCAGCATCGTACTTCTTATTTGTAGGATTCAATTATCCTTTGCTATTAGGATATAAAAAGAAGTAGCGACATTGTCACTACTTCCTCAGGTTGGTGGAGATGGCGAGAATCGAACTCGCGTCCAAGAGCATTTCCGGAAAACTTTCTCCGAGCGCAGCCGTGATTCGAATTTCACATGGGGCAAGGCTCATCGGCAGACTTGTCACATGCTATCCCGTAAGTCCCTTACGCTACCGGGAGCTCGCGCAAGGTTGTCCTGTATTGATTATGCCGGATCCAAAGCCTACAGGGAAGCAAAGGGCGACACGCGGGGCTGACTATGCAGCCAGTGCGAAATTGTTGTTAGGTTTTGCGTTTCTTTAAACGGGTACTTTTAACGTGGATCACCACCACGGCTCGCTTATCTTCGTTCCACACACCTGTCGAAACCTGTACATCCCCACAGACGATGAAATCATCGACTATAAATTATCGCTGCCGTACTTATTAAGCAGCTCGTGTTTGAGGTTCCACAGAGGCTTTGAAAGGTCGACATAATATGTCTGAGGGTTTTCAAATCTCAGAACTTCTCCCCAAAGCGTGTTGACCTGCTCCTTGCAAGTCTCTCTGATCTCCTCGATTGTAGGCTCTTTATAGACACATTTTCCTTCATCGAAAATCTGAACCTGAAGCTCTTTGGCTTCGTAGTTCTCAAGAATCTTTCTCTTCCAAACCGCATTCGGATCGAATATCTCGTACGGCTTTCCGTCAGGAAGAGCCTCGTCTCTCAGCATGATGAGGTCGGCCATAGCTTTGCCCGTTTCCTTGCTGTAGAATCTGACGACCTTCTTGAATCCAGGATTAGTAATCTTCTCGACGTTTTCGGATATCTTCATCTTAGGAACAATAGCTCCGTTCCTCTCAACGCCGGATAGCTTGTATACTCCGCCGAAGACCGGTTCCGATTTTGCCGTAATCAGTCTTTCGCCGACGCCGAATGAATCTATTTCAGCACCTTCGAGAATAACATCTCTGATAATGTTTTCATCGAGGGAATTGCTTACTACAATTTTGCATTCTGGAAGACCTGCATCATCGAGCATCTTACGGCATTCGCGTGTCAGGTAAGTAATGTCTCCAGAGTCAACCCGAACGCCCATGTTCTGTGGCTTCAATTCCTTGAAGACCTTGATCGCATTCGGCATTCCAGATTTCAGAACGTTATATGTATCTATGAGCAAAGTCGCATTCTGCGGGTAGATCTCCGTATATTTTCTGAATGCTTCATACTCTGTATCAAAGCTCTGGACCCAGCTGTGTGCCATAGTTCCAAGAGCAGGGATGAAGTGATTTCTGTCGGCAATTGTGCACGCCGTTCCTGCGCAACCTCCGATATACGAAGCTCTTGCTCCGTAGACAGCAGCATCCGCACCCTGTGCCCTTCTTGTACCGAATTCCATAACTGGGCGACCCTGTGCCGCTCTGACGATTCTGTTCGCCTTCGTTGCGATAAGGCTCTGGTGGTTAAACTGCATCAAGAGAAATGTCTCGATATATTGAGCCTGAATCAGAGGGCCTTTTACTGTCA
>CAYFWG010000090.1:0-4791 GCA_964346775.1 uncultured Mogibacterium sp. | reverse complement strand
GTGGGTGCTGACCTTGTAGGTAAGGTGGAGGCGGGTATCCCTGAAGACGATCGAGGTAACCCTGCAGTTATGGCTGATAACGTTGGTGACAACGTAGGAGACGTTGCAGGTATGGGTTCTGACCTTTTCGAATCATATGTAGGATCCATGATTTCTGCTATTACACTTTCTGCAGTTGCTGCTACAGCATCTAACGGAGCATTTTCACAGGAATCAGCAGCTCTATTCCCACTTCTTCTATCAGCAATAGGTCTGATTGCATCAGTTCTCGGAATTCTATTCGTTAGAGGAAAAGACGGAGCTAATCCTTCTTCAGCACTCAATCTAGGAACTTACGTATCCGGAATCATCGTAATTATCGCAGCATTTATCCTTTCCAAGGTTATGCTTGGCGGAGTAAGCTATGCACTTGCTATAATTTCTGGTTTGGTCGTAGGTATCGCTATTGGTAAAATCACTGAAGTATATACTTCAGAGCAGTACAAATCAGTTCAGGGAATTGCTGAAGAGTCACTCACAGGTGCAGCTACAACAATTATTTCTGGACTCGGTGTAGGAATGCTTTCAACTCTATGGCCTATCATTTTCATCTGTGCAGGAATCTATGTTTCATTCCAGGTTGCAGGTATCTATGGTATCGCTCTTGCAGCTGTAGGAATGCTTTCAACAACAGGTATGACAGTTGCAGTTGACGCATACGGCCCTGTTTCAGATAACGCTGGTGGAATCGCAGAGATGTCTGATCTCCCTGAAAGTGTTAGAGAAATTACTGATAAACTCGACGCTGTAGGAAACACAACAGCTGCTATCGGAAAAGGATTCGCTATCGGTTCTGCAGCTCTTACAGCACTTGCTCTTTTCGTATCATATGCAGAAGTTGCAGGCCTGACACACGATGGTGTTGATTTGCTCAACCCTATGGTAATCATCGGTCTCTTCGTTGGAGCTATGCTTCCATTCCTCTTCTCAGCACTTACAATGAATTCAGTTGGTAAGGCTGCTAACCAGATGATCGAGGAAGTAAGAAGACAGTTCAGAGAGCACAAAGGCATTATGGAAGGTACTGAAAAACCTGACTATGCAAGATGTGTTGAAATTTCAACAGGCGCTGCTCTCAAGGAAATGATCGTTCCTGGACTTATCGCAATCGCTGCTCCTTTATTCATCGGAATCGTTCTCGGTGTTCAGGCACTCGGCGGAATGCTCGCAGGTGCTCTTTCATCAGGCGTACTGCTTGCTATCATGATGGCAAATGCAGGCGGAGCATGGGATAATGCGAAGAAGTTTATTGAAGGTGGAAACTACGGCGGCAAAGGTTCTGAAGCCCATAGAGCTGCAGTTGTAGGAGTTACAGTCGGTGACCCGTTCAAGGATACATCCGGCCCGTCAATCAACATTCTTATCAAGCTTATGACAATCGTAGCTCTCGTATTCGCTCCACTCTTCGTACAGATTGGCGGACTTTTGTAATCATAAGATATAAGAACTGACGATTTAATAATCCATTAATTTTAAAAGTAGAGGCTTCACAGCCTCTACTTTTTTATGCATAATGTATAACCACACAAAATTGGCTTATGGACAATAAAATTATAGCGCAGAAAAAGAAGCATCTATCGATTTAAATCGTAGATGCTTCTTCAATATCTAGGCTTATATTATTTGCTTGCTTCTTCTATTACAGCCTGTGCTGCTGATAGTCTAGCGATTGGAACTCTGAATGGTGAACATGATACGTACTGAAGTCCTACGTTATGGCAGAAGTGAATCGATGCAGGATCTCCACCATGCTCTCCGCATATACCGAGCTTGATGTTCGGTCTTGTTTTCTTGCCGTTCTCAACTGACATTTGAACCAGCTTTCCAATACCCTTAGTATCCAATGACTGGAATGGATCGACTTCGAGGATGCCCTTCTCGAGATATGCTTTGATAATCCCTCCTGTGTCGTCTCTTGAGAATCCGAATCCCATCTGAGTTAGGTCGTTTGTACCGAATGAGAAGAACTCAGCCTGTTCAGCGATCTCATCCGATGTAAGAGCAGCTCTTGGGATTTCTATCATGGTACCTACGAGGTACTTCATATTGTCTCCCGATTCAGCGATAAGTTTGCCTGCTACTTCATCGATAATTTTCTTGATGAACTCGAGCTCTTTGACTTCGCCGATCAGTGGAACCATGATTTCTGGAACGATATCAAATCCCTCTTCTTTGCGAACCTGGAGAGCTGCAGCTATGATTGCTTCTGTCTGCATCTCGATGATTTCTGGGAAAGTAATTCCGAGTCTGCATCCACGATGTCCGAGCATAGGGTTGAACTCATGGAGCTCGATAGTCTTGCTGACAATCTTATCGTGTGGAATATTGAACTGGTCCGAAAGCTGTTTGATGTCCGCTTCTGTCTTAGGAAGGAACTCGTGCAGAGGTGGGTCCAGTAGTCTTATTGTAACAGGGCGTTCACCCATTACTCTGAAGATTCCTACGAAGTCATCTTTCTGATATGGAAGCAGTCCTGCGAGAGCTTCTCTTCTCTCCTCTTCCGTATCGGCGAGGATCATTCTTCTAATCTTTGGAATTCTGTCTTCCTCGAAGAACATATGCTCAGTTCTGCAAAGACCTATTCCCTGTGCTCCGAAATCTATAGCCTGCTGGGCATCTCTTGGGTTATCAGCATTTGCTCTTACCTTGAGAGTTCTGATTTCGTCAGCCCATTCCATAATTGTGCCAAAGTCGCCTGACAGTTCTGGTGCAACAGTTTTAATTGAGTCTACATATACGCTTCCATCGGTTCCGTTGAGAGAGATATTGTAGCCTTCTTTGTAAACCTGATCACCGATAGTCATTGTCTTAGCGTTATCGTCAACGATAACTCCCTTACAACCTGCTACGCAGCACTTACCCATTCCTCTTGCAACTACTGCTGCGTGGGATGTCATACCACCACGAGCTGTAAGAATTCCTTCAGCTGCTACCATTCCTGCGAGGTCTTCAGGGCTTGTCTCTTCTCTTACGAGAATAACTTTCTTTCCGTCTGCGCCTGCTTTTGCCGCTTCTTCTGCTGTGAAGTAAATCTCTCCTGTAGCAGCTCCCGGTGATGCTGGAAGTCCCTTTGCAACAGGTGTAGTCTTAGCGAGCTCTTCAGGGTCGAATGTAGGATGAAGGAGCTGATTGATTTGATCAGGTTCAATCCTCATTACAGCTGTTTCTGTATCGATTAACCCTTCGTTAACCAGGTCAACTGCTACTTTTACTGCAGCTGCAGCTGTTCTCTTTCCGTTTCTTGTCTGAAGCATATAGAGTTTACGATCTTCAACAGTAAATTCCATATCCTGCATATCTTTGTAATGATTCTCTAATGTCTTTGAAACCTTGGAGAACTGTGCGTAAACTTCAGGGAATGCCTCTGCCATTTCAGATATTGGCTGAGGTGTCCTTATACCTGCTACTACGTCTTCTCCCTGTGCATTAACAAGGAATTCTCCAAAGAGAGCGTTTTCTCCGTTTGCAGGGTTACGGGTGAATGCTACGCCTGTACCGGAATCGTTTCCGCTGTTTCCGAATACCATGGACTGAACGTTTACTGCTGTTCCAAGTGAATTCGGTATATTGTTGAGTTTTCTGTATAGTATTGCTCTTTCGTTATTCCAGGATTTGAATACAGCCTGGATTGCTTCGAGAAGCTGATCCTTAGGATTCTGAGGAAATTCTCTACCAAGCTCTTTCTTTACCAGTTCTTTGTAACCAGCGATAATTGCCTTGAGATCTTCTGTATTGAGGTCAACGTCGACTTCAACACCGACTTTCTTTTTCTGACTGTCAAATATTTCGTCGAACTTAGTTTTTTTGATTTCCATTACGACGTCGCCGAACATCTGAATAAATCTTCTGTAGCTGTCGTAAGCGAATCTTTCGTTTTCTGTCTTTTTTGCGAGGCCTTCTACAGCTATATCGTTAAGACCGAGGTTGAGAATTGTATCCATCATACCTGGCATGGATACAGGTGCACCTGATCTTACAGACACGAGAAGAGGATTTTCATTGTCTCCGAACTTCTTGCCCATGATTTCTTCGAGTTCAACTAGATGTTCCCAAACTTCATCGATAATAGCTTGGTCAAGCTTTTCGCCGTCATCTGTGTACTTCTTGCAGGCATCTGTCGTGATAGTGAATCCGAACGGAACAGGAAGACCGATATTGGTCATCTCAGCGAGGTTTGCACCCTTACCGCCCAGAAGATTCTTCATTTCCTTTGAGCCCTCATTAAACGAATAAACATACTTTGCCATAACTTCTCTCTCCTTTAAAAAATTAGAACTTTAATTTTTCTTCAATATAAGCTCTGACTTCTGATATAGGTACTCTTACCTGTTCCATAGTATCTCTATCTCGAATAGTTACAGAGTTGTCAGCTTCAGTATCGAAATCCACACATATACTAAACGGCGTGCCGATTTCATCTTCTCTACGGTATCTCTTTCCAATTGATCCCGATGCGTCGTACTCAACCATAAAGTGCTTACTCAGCTCATCGTATACTTCAAGAGCTATAGGTTCAAGTTTCTTGGAAAGCGGTAGAACCGCAGCCTTGTATGGTGCAATTGCTGGGTGAAGTCTCAGCACGTTACGAACGTCTTCTTTGCCATTACCATCGACGAGCTTCTCCTCGTCATATGCATCCACCAGGAATGCAAGTAGCATACGTTCAACACCTACAGATGGCTCAATGCAGTAAGGCACATACCTTTGATTTGTCTCAGGATCCAGATAACTCATATCTTCTCCAGAGTGGTT
>CAYFWG010000089.1:0-4918 GCA_964346775.1 uncultured Mogibacterium sp. | reverse complement strand
GGCCCGCCTTCCTTGGTTATTTCTGGATTTGTCCAAATTCTGAGTCCGTTTCGGATCTTCATCTTTCCGAAAACGACATAATTCTCTCCTACCGAAAGACTTTGTTTTAAAAACGGCATGTTAAAAAAAACTGCACTGAAACTGGTGCTGTCGTTTCTTAAGCTGCATTCAAGAACGCTACGGCTCCCGGATAAAGGTCTGATGCTACATCTGACAAGCCTTCCACTTACCAATACATCCCTATCTTCTGGAACATTTGCCGCATCCCATACTCTTCGTCTATCTCTATAGAGAACAGGAAAATGGTTGACTAGATCTTGCACTGTCTTGATTCCGATATTCTGCAGTCTTTCGTTTTTCTTTTGTCCTATCCCCTTAATCGCGGATACCTTATCTGTAAGCAGTAGATCTTTAGACATTCCGCCTCACAATCTCTATATTTCTCTTAGAAATCTGATCTGTCATTATCCCCTTTACGTAAATCGTTATTTTGCTCGGCTTATTCAGCTTAAGCATTTCAAAGCTTTCTTCGATTCTGTTCATAATCTCTTCGGTGATATCCAG
The DNA here is from genome assembly GCA_964346775.1 of uncultured Mogibacterium sp. Classification (GTDB taxonomy): domain Bacteria; phylum Bacillota; class Clostridia; order Peptostreptococcales; family Anaerovoracaceae; genus Crickella. The sequence continues at coordinate 4,354 of CAYFWG010000089.1, read as the reverse complement.
AATGTTTTTCCCTAACTTCTCAACCGCTATGAGAAATATTTTCAACTTTACATCATGTTTTTTTTCATATAAATCGACGGCATCGTAATAATCGTAGTCGATGAATGGAGTCGGGTTCTTTTTTATTGGAACTCCTTTTTTGTTGCACAGAATAACCAGATCTTCTATTTCGAGAAGTTGTTCGATTACCATCCTGTTTAGAACCATTTTGTTAACTGCTATTGCGCCATACTCGTTCCTGATTACTACAGCCATTTCCCACCCCATCATCAAGTGAAATCTTATTATAATGTCTCAATTATATATATTTATTATAAAATAAAAAAGCCTTAAGCCTAAGCTTAAGACTTGTTCACATTTATACACAATTAAACGGCACGGTTTACCTTGCCCGACTTAAGACATTTTGTGCATACGGATGCTTTTCTTACTCTGCCGCCATCATTGATTCTTACAGTCTGAATGTTGGCATTCCACTTTCTTCTTGTATGAATGTTGGAGTGAGAAACTGCATTTCCCGAAGTCTGACCCTTGCCACATACTTCGCATTTTCTGGACATTTGCCGCACCTCCTTTTTTGGTTTAATATTTGTCGTGTCCATCACGCGCTCAATTATAATAGCACAATGCACAATATTAATGCAAGAACTTTTTCTTTATTTCTACACATTCGCATAGTATAATGTTTTGGGCTTTTCCATACATATTGTATAGAATTGTTTTATACGCAATAACCTGAGGGAACTTATAATGAAAATAAATAAAAACATATCTCGAAGAAAGAAAATAGTACTGGCGGTAGCTATAGTCTTGTTTTCTGTTTCTTTAATTTTGACAATTTACACTAGTAGCAGTTCTAGGCTGCTCGACAAGTCTGAATATAGAAAATTATATAAATCGATAATTGAGACCGAAGAAGACGGAGGTTTTACAAGCCAGAAGTCTCTGAGGAATTTTATCCTGAAATGGGCAGATGATAAGAAGCTTTCATATGAAGTAGATGAAAACAACAATATTATCTTCAGCTCAAAAGCTATTTCAAGAAAGAAGAAGGTATCCCCTACAGTTCTTTGTGTCGACTACAACTATGAGACAGCGAGCGACGATGCAAGAGTTTTGGCAAGCGCGGCTATGACGGCTGCCACCGAGCTGAGTTCCGGCAAAAGAGATGTCATTTTCTTTGAAAACGGCAAGAACGAAGCAAAGGGCTACCGAGGAATTGACAAGAAGTATTTCACTGATCAAACTAAGGCTATCTATTTAGACTCTGGTTCCCCTTATATTTCTACCGAATCTTATGCTCAGGAGCTTTCAACAATTCAAATTCCTGTAGAAAGAGAGCCGGTAAAGTGCGATACTGCAATCAGAATAAAAATTTCAGGTATAACACCGAAAATAGTCAATACAAATATTACTAAACTTCCAAGCCCTATTATCGCTTGGCGTCAAATTCTTACAAGACTCAAAGAAAAATCTACAATCTCTCAGATTGCTGATTTCAAAATCGAAGGACACGGACTGATGAATCCTGTTTCTCTGGATGCGACCATTTTGTTGAATTCATATTCAGTAGAAGGTCTTACATCTTATATAGATAAGAGAATAGAGTCATGGGAAGAGGCATATTCTGAGAACAACGAGGGTCTATCTTTTACTTACGAGGTTATCGAAAATGTAGATGATACTAGTATAGAGACAGCCTATTCTCAGAAGACATTTAAGAAGCTTACAAACGTTCTGTATACGGTGAATGAGGGTAATTATAAATTTGAAGAGGGAGACACCCTTCCAGAAGGCAAAGAGATCGGCGACAACTACGGTGTGAACGCTATGGTAGGACTTCGCTCAGACGATAATAATATATATTTGGATTTAATGTCTCAAGGTTATGACAGCAAGCATTTGGACAAGATTACCGCAGATAATAAGGCTGCGAGCGAACTGTTCGGATGCAAATACAAGACTAACGAAATTACGCCGAATTTCGTCAATAAGAAGGACGCTTTGGCGAGAAATATTACCTTGACCTATCTCAAGGTAAACGATAATTATGGCGAGAATATTATTCTACCGACAGATACGGACAGATACTTTACACCGTGCTCATATCTTCAGGAAATCAACGGAAATATGGATATAATTCATCTTAGGATGAATTCTTCAACGGCTGTAGTAATAACCAATACCATACTTGGTTACATAGAGAAAAAGGGCAATTTCCTTTCAATATAATGGTAGAAATATGTTATAATAATTAGATTAAAAAACCCATTGACTTTAGGAGGCAAAACAATGCGATCAAACAGAGATAAAAGAACCGACAGCGAAGTTGAAATCGATGACTTCTTGTCCCAGTTTGAATCCCCTGTTGATGATTTATCAGCGGATGTTAACTCATATCTAAGTGATGATTTGAGTTCAACCAAGAGAATTGCGGAAATGACTTTTTACGGCAAGGATTATAAGGATTTTAAGCAGGCAGAAAAGCCAGCATCCTCCGGAAAAGAAACAGCTTCTGCACAAGTTGAAACTCCTGTTTCTTCAAAGAGCTCTAAGAGCGAGAACAAGTCTGTTTCGAAGTCATCAGACGATAGTGTTTCGAATAAGAAACCTGTTCCAGAGAAAAAAAGCTTATCGGAAAAAATGTCTTCAAAACTCGGAAAATCTAAGAAAACCAAAGATGATTCCAGTTTTGTTGAGAAAATCAAATCTGTCGACAGAAAACAATTAAAGTCTAAGCTTTTTCTTAAAGATAACCCTAACTACGACCCGACAAAGGGCGAAACATATATGCTTGCAGGCAAGAAGATCAATAACAAGCCTCAGGTACTTAGCGTTAAGAAACTTTTCAAAGATGCAATCGCTCTCGGTGTAATCTTATTTATTTGCTTTATGCTCTATGCCATAGTGTGCATAACTTTGGCGCCTAAGGTTGATCCTGACAAACTATATTCATATATAGATATTTCTTCAATGGTATATGACGATGACGGCAAACAGGTCGACAGCGTTTTCTATACCCAAAACCGTAAGATTGTGCCTTATAAGGATATGCCTAAGAACCTGATAAACTCATTCGTTGCTCTTGAGGACAAAACATTCTGGAAACACCATGGTTTTAACTGGACAAGAATGATAGGTGCTGTTCTCTCCTCTTTCACCGGAAACGGACGAATCAGCGGAACGAGTACAATTACACAGCAACTTGCTCGTAATGTCTATTTGTCTGATATTAAGAGTCAGCGGAGTATCAAACGAAAAATACTCGAGATGTACTATGCGAGCCGAATAGAAGCAACAATGGACAAAGAACAAATAGTCGAGGCATACCTCAATACTATTTATCTAGGATTTGGATGTTACGGTGTAGATGCAGCTTCCAAGGCATATTTCTCATCCGATGTTAAGGATTTGAGCCTGGTTCAATGTGCGTCCCTTGCAGCACTTCCTCAGGCACCAGAGAGCTACGCTTTGCTCAAATTTGCAGATAGTACCACACAGGTAGGCGATGATGCGAAAATCGTTCAGAGAGAGCCTGATACTGTAATTACAAACGATACAGCTAAGGATCGTCGAAATATGACACTCGATTTGATGCTTAAGCAGAAGTTGATTACCAAGGAACAGCACGATAAGAATTATGACAAACCTCTTACATCTTTCATCAAGCCGACAATAGTAAGCGGTTATGGAAACAACTCTTATTTCCACGAATATCTTGTTGAGCATGTAACCAAGGACCTTATGGATGAATACAACATGACATACGAAGATGCAGAACGTATGGTTCACACAAAGGGTCTCAAAATATATTCAACTATGGACAGCACAGCTCAGAATTCTGTCGCAGACAAATTCAAGGATTCGGACAACTTCCCTTCCGTTTCAGGTATGTATAACCAAGACGGCGAAGGAAACATCCTGAATAGTGACGGTCAACTTGCACTATATAATTACGAGAAAGACTTCAGCGATAACGGTGATTTCACAGTTAAAGCAGACGATGTTAAGTTTAACAAAGACGGCTCGGCGACTATATTAAAGGATAAAATGCTTAATATATATGAAACCGAAGTCGATGGAGCTACGGACTACAGTCTTGAATTTAAAGTATACTATCGAATTATCGACAACCAGCTTTATTCTATTCAGGGCGGTTACATAAATGTTCCATCAAAGTATAAATCCCTAGATTCCAAAGGAAACCTCGTCATCTCCTCTGACTATTTCAAAGACTATAAAGGAGATATGAGAAAAGACGGCGGAAAGCTTATCATTACAAAGAAAGCTTATTCCCTTGCCAACAAAACTATCCAGCCACAGGCCGCTATGGCGATTGTAGGTGTAGGAACAG
>CAYFWG010000088.1:3115-5042 GCA_964346775.1 uncultured Mogibacterium sp. | reverse complement strand
GACTTTCTGGTGATGAAATCGCTTTTGTCGAAATAGGCTCTTAGCATTGCTGTAGAAACCTGATCGACGATGATGAGAAATCCCACCGCCACACAGAAGGAGATAAGAAGGGCGACAACCGATTGAGTTTTTAACCCGTGTTTCTTCTTATTCAAAGCGGTACCCCTTTCCCCAAACAGTTTTGATGTGATGAGGACTTTCCGGTGTTTTCTCTATCTTTGCTCTGATCTTACGTATGTGAACCATGACGGTGCTGTTGGAACTGTACATGTACTCTTCCTTCCATACGGTCTCGTATAGGTTCTGAGCAGAGAAGATTTTATTCGGATAAGTCATCAGTAGGAGCAAGATACGATACTCAAGGTCGGTCAGGTCGACTTCCTTGCCGTCAACAGTTACTTCGTTGAAGTTCTCGTTGATGGTGATGTCTCCACTTCTGATAATTGAATCCGTAACCTGGAAAGAATCATTGCTTTTCTCGCTACTTGTGTTGTAAACCTGATAACGTCTCAGCAGTGCCTTAACTCTTCCGAGTAGCTCCGCGTAAGAGAAAGGCTTGACAAGGTAATCGTCACCGCCTGCCATCAAACCAATCAATTTGTCCGATTCGGCCGATTTGGCTGTCAGAAACAGCACAGGAATCACTGACTTCTTACGAATCTCTTCGCATGTCTTCAGTCCGGATATTCCCGGCATCATCACATCCAGGATAACCAAGCTGTATGAATCGTCGAGCAAGGAAAGACCCTTCTCTCCATTGTCAGCTTCTGTTACGGTGTAACCCTCACTTTCAAGTAGAATTCTTACGCCTTCTCTAATGTCTGCGTCATCTTCAACAATTAATATCTTTGCGTTTAACATTTTTCCTCTCCTGATAGCACAGTTCTTAATCTATTGGTGATTATAAACTGCAAATCTTAAAATAAACTTAATAAACTTATTAACAATTCTTAACTTCTTAAACTAATTCTTGGACAGATATTTTGCGACTAGGTAAGCAATGGACAGATCGCGGAAAAGCTCGTGGTCGGTTTCATTTTTGTTTCCCAAAATCATCTTCATCTTATTAAGCCTGTATCTGATCGTATTGGCGTGACATTTCAGATCTAAAGATGTAGCTATTACATCACCGCCGTTGTTTATGTAGGACTTGATGGTCTCCTCAAAACCCTTGAGTTTGTCCATATACGTCCTGGCAAATTGAGATAGTTCAGGCGACGAAGCGAGTGGCAGAATTGCCGTATAGACGCCCAAGTTCTCGTAAGATAGTGACTTTCGACCGGACATAAAGCCCGCAATCCATCCATAATAGGCTTCTTGGAAAACCTTATGCAGCTCAGCTGCTGGATATGGGTGGCTAAGGACTATCTCGTTTGGAGAAACAGGCAGGGAAAGTTTCTCGCAAGCTTCCTTAAGAATTATGCGATGAGCTTCTTCCTTCCAATGCGAGGAGGTAATCAAAATAAAAATACCGTCGTCGTATTTAGAAACGATAAATTTTTCTTTAAGATTCTTATTAATATAGTAGGAATGGAAGATGCGGTCTGCATCGAGACTGGCTGTTTTGATATATGTTGCAGAAACAGTCTTGCTCAGCAGAAGCGATATACCTCGCCGAATTCTGTCGATATTTTCCTGGGATGTCGACCCCTGAATCATATTCTCGATATTAGATTCAGATAGATGATGAGTATCGTCCTGTTTTACCGCATCCATAATCTCAAAGATGATGTTTTCGATCCATATGCCTTCCTTGTACGAAAAAATCGGAAAGTTGTTCTTCTCCGCATATTCGATTACTTCTTGAGGAAGTTCCTTAAATAGGATTTCCTTGTAAGCAAGTGCCGAAACACCGATTTCATTCAGCTTCTTCACAGCGGGCAGAATTAAGGAAGGCTCATTGATCGCGAAAAGAAGGCTGGATATG
>CAYFWG010000088.1:0-3105 GCA_964346775.1 uncultured Mogibacterium sp. | reverse complement strand
GGCATCCGAGAGGTCGTAATCCAAACCTTCTGCAAACTCATAGTCGGCGATCCCCGCCGAAATGATGTCTTTATTCAATCCAGACTTTCCGCAGACTAACCGAAACCCGTCGAGGGCAGGCAATGTCAAAATGTCGTTTATTGTTAAAGCCATAAGAATACTCCTTTGTATAATATACAAATATTATATGATTAATTTGGATATTACACAACAATGCTGAGGGCTAAGAATGATAAAATCACAGAATAATTAAGATGAAGGGACACTGTTATGAAAATTAAAACTTTTAAGGTCGAACGCTGGATGAACGACAATGAGGAGAACTGCACTTACAACCTTGCAGAGACCTGCATCGACTCGCTTACAATAAAGGAACTGTTAGATCTGTCGGGAGAGGATGTCACCGAATACATGACCGAACTTGCAGACACAAGGCTGACATACGGGCATATATTCGGCTCGCCAGAGCTTCTGGAAGGGATATCCGGACTGTATGAAAACATAAATCCCGAAGAGATTATTCCGACTCATGGTGCAATCGGAGCTAATTACAGTGCGATCAATTCAATTATCTGCCCAGGAGACAATATGGTTTCGGTAATGCCTACATACCAGCAGCATTATTCAATCCCTGAATCTTTGGGCGCTGAAGTTCGGAGCGTCAACCTGAATATGGATAACAATTTCATCCCAGATATAGAAGAGATGAGGTCTCTCGTCGACAAAAACACGAAGATGATTACTATCAACAATCCGAACAATCCATCAGGCTCGGTAATTCCGATAGACAAGATGAAGGAAATAGCTGAAATAGCGCAAAGTGTGGGAGCTTATGTCCTTTGCGACGAAGTGTATAGAGGCATTTCTGAAGACGGTTCATATATGCCATCGATAGCGGATATTTACGACAAAGGTGTATCGGTAGGAAGCATGTCGAAGATGTTCTCTATGGCGGGCGTGAGGCTCGGGTGGATAGCAACAAAAGATAAGGACTTAATAGAAGAAGTCAAAGAAAGAAGAGACTACGATACGATCAGCTGCGGAGTAATCGACGATAAACTTGCAGCATTAGCTCTCGCGAACAAAGACAAAATCTTCAAAAGAAACAGCGAGATTTTGATGAATAACAGGCGGATTTTGGACGAATGGGTGAAGTCTACACCTGATGTTTACTACCAAAAACCTATTGGCGGTACAACTGCTCTTGTCTACTACAGGAAGAATATGCCATCATACGAACTTTGCACGAAATTGCTTGAAACGAAGGGAGTCCTCTTTACTCCAGGCGACTGCTTCGAGATGGAAGGGTCCGTTCGAATTGGATACGCCTTCGACTCTAAACTCCTCAAAGATGGACTGGATCTATTCGGAGAATTTTTACAAGAGATATAAAGAAAAGATAAGGCAACGATGAAGATGAAATATATTTCGAGAAGGTATCAAGAAGACATAAGCACGGCAATGGGGAAGTCAGCTGAAATTGCCCGATCTTACGATGACCTGATTAACCTGAGTATCGGCGACCCCGATATATTGACAGATGAGCGAGTGATAGAAGCCGCGTTTAAGGATGCTTTGGCAGGTCATACAACATACACACCTCCTCGTGGCGACCCGGAACTGATTGATGAAATAATCAATTTCTACAAAGATGAGTACGACATGGATGTCGATGATGAGGAAGTCTTCGTCAGCACTTCTGCATGCGAGGGGATGTATTTGGCTCTCGAAGCGATCCTCGATGACGGGGATGAGGTGATAATCCAAGCGCCGTATTTCACTCCTTACAAACAGCAGGTTGAACTTGCACGAGGGATATCGGTCGAGCTACCGACCTACGAAGATGAGGGATTCCAGGTTGATCCGAAGAGGTTGGAAGACCTGATTACGGAAAGGACTAAAGCCCTGATTATAAATAGTCCGAGCAATCCAACTGGAAGTTCTCTAACCACGGAGACGATGGAAGAAATAGCGAATCTGGTAGAGCATTATGATCTCCTGGTTATCGCCGATGACATCTATACAGCTTTCAGCTACGAAGGTCGTTTTGTCCCGTTCGCGTCTCTTCCAGGTATGAATAGGAGGACGATAACGCTCAATTCTTTCTCAAAGAACTTTGTGATGACAGGCTGGAGGATAGGGAATATTATCGCTCCAAGTGAGATTATCAAGGCGATTCAGCAGGTCAATGAAAATATCGTTTATTCTGCGCCGTCTGTATCGCAAAGAGCGGCTTTGCATGCACTCAGGCACCGCAAAGAAATTCAGCCAGCAATAACAGATGAGTTCAAAAAGAGGATGTTCTACGCAGCCGAGAGAATCAATACCATACCGGGATTCAGCGTGATGTCTCCGCCCAAAGGAGGCATATATCTATTTGTAAATATCAAAGACACAGGTCTTTCGAGTAAAGAAGTCACGGAGCTTTTACTCAAAGAAGCCCACGTGTTGGTACTTCCTGGAAAAGATTTCGGCGAATGTGGAGAAGGGTACATAAGAATCGCCTGCACCGTCGGAGTGGAGAAACTTGGAGAAGCATTGGAAAGAGTCAGAAATCTTGGGATAATAACATTTTGATAATAGAATAACCTCATTGCCCAGAATAGAAATCCTGTTTGGACAATGAGGCTATTTTTTAGTAAAGAGATTTTTTAAGTAATCCTATTCGGTTGCTGACGATAGGGTTGTGATTACAAGTTTTTCTTCATCCGTAGGGACATAGTTTGGATTGCTAAGAAGAGTGTTTTGTAAGACCTTTTGAAGTCTCACACAACAAGGTTTAAATGTTAAAAAAGTAATACCGCCACCAACAAGACCCCCTGCAACAGGTATTGCTTTTGTAAAGAACCCTGCAAAGACTTTCTTTGTCATGTTTGCATTGAACCACTTTGCAATGTTTTTTACAATTGGGTAAATAATACCTTTTGTAAGCGCAGCAGCTTGTAATTTTTTACCCACGCCTTGACCGAGTCTGACTGCGGCTAGTTTCAATGCTTGATTTGCACCCTGTACACCATACATAACTCCAAGACAAATTGTAAGAGTGTTCATTATTTCAGAATCCATTATAAGGTCTCCATCATCGGTATGTATGTCAGGGAATCC
>CAYFWG010000087.1:2255-5071 GCA_964346775.1 uncultured Mogibacterium sp. | reverse complement strand
TTACTGCGACTGGTACATCGAACTTGTTAAAGCAAGACTTTATGGAGACGATGAAGAGGATAAGAAGACCGCTAGATACGTCCTGCAAAGAACCCTAAAATCCTTGCTCAAGCTCCTTCATCCGTATATGCCGTTTATAACCGAAGAAATCTGGGGATATCTGCCTAAAGAAACGAAAACAACAGATAATCCAGATGGTTTGCTCATCAAGGAGAATTGGCCTGTATACTACGCCAGCCTTGAATATGGCGATTCGGTTGAAAAGGTTGAGACTGCTATGGAGATTATCAAGGCAGTAAGAAACATAAGGATAGAAGCGGATGCTGCACCTTCAAGAAAAGTTAACTTGATTATAAGGACAGATAGCGTTGCCGATATGATTCCTTCAATCGAACCTTATATTAAAAAGCTCGTAAACGTAGAAAATATTACAGTTGAAAACATGAAATCGGAAGCTTTAGACGATGTTATTTCTGCCGTATTCAGCGGTGGAGAAATCCTCGTTCCTCTTGATGAGCTCGTAGACATTAAAGCTGAGATTGAAAAACTTGAGAATGAAAGAAAGAAACTCGAAAGTGAAGTATCTAGAGTAGAGAAAAAACTTTCAAACCAAGGTTTTGTAAACAAAGCTCCTGCGCAAGTTATAGAAGAAGAACGTGCAAAAGGAGAAAAATACAAGGATATGCTCGAAACGGTTATTGCTAGACTTAACTCTTTGAAGTCAAAATAGAAGATTGGTTTAATATGGCAAATTTCGACGGACTCGAGAGGATGAACTCACTGCTTGAGCATCTAAATCATCCTGAAAAACTCTTTAAGGTAATACACATAGCCGGCACTAACGGAAAAGGCTCGACGGCAGTTATGATTGCTTCGATTCTCGAAAGTGCAGGTTATTTTGTGGGTTTATATACATCTCCACACCTTGAAACCTACTGTGAGAGAATACAGATTTGGGATGGAAATCACAAAATGATCGACCAAGAGAAGTTCGACACCTTGATGTCTGAGGTAGAAAATTTCCCTGGTTTAACATTGTTCGAGAAATTAACAGGAGTAGCATATCTTTTCTTTGCAGAAGAATCTCCTGATTATGTCGTTTTGGAAACAGGTCTCGGTGGAAGACTGGACTCCACGAATACAATAACAAAACCAATAGTTTCCGTAATTACTCAGGTGGGTATGGATCATACATCCATCTTGGGGAACACAATATTTAAAATCGCAAGAGAGAAAGCTGGCATTATAAAGCCTGGAGTACCTGTTGTTTCACAAACAAGGGATTTGAATATCAAAAATATCCTCTCTCGAACTGCGAGAGAAAATGAAAGCGAATTTATAGATGTATCATTCAAGGTAGATAACTACAGGCATTTCCGACTTGGAATGAAGGGTAATCATCAGATAGCAAATGCTGCAACAGCGGTCGAAGCTATAAAAGCTGCAGGCATCAATGTAACTGATGATGATATAGCAAAGGGTTTGGAAGAAGCTGTATACCCTGGAAGATTTGAAATATTGAAATCAAATCCTTATTGGGTAGTAGACGGAGCGCACAATCCTGATGCAATTCAGGCACTGACAGAAACATATAATGCTTTTGCAAAATCAAATAAAATAAAAAGAACTATGGTTATTTTCGGTTGTATGAAAGACAAGAACTATAGAAGAATGATTCAGACCTTGACAGAAAACCTGAGAGGATGCACATTCTCAACGGTTACTATAGATGATGATAGGGCTGAGGATTCTGTTACACTCGGTGAGATTTTTCTTCAAAATGGAAGAAGCTGCACCTGCTACGAATCTGTGGAAGAGGTGGTGTCGGAAGTTGATAAAATGAATTTCGAGTGTATTCTTACAACCGGGTCAATATATCTTGTAGGTGAGATCAAAAACAACTTTGTTGAGAAAGGAAGAAAAGCCAATGTTTGACAGAAGTGGAAATGACAATAGTAACTATAATCAGATGATTATTGAGGAAATTCGAAAAACATCTGGTACGGTTGCCGACCTTGTTGAAAAAGAGTACATGAGACAAAAGGAAAACGTAGAACTTATCGCATCAGAAAACTATTGTTCCGAAGCCGTAATGGCGGCTTGTGGAAGTTGCCTTTCATGGAAATATGCGGAAGGATATCCATATACTAGAACTACGGGAAACAAAGGTAGATACTACGGCGGAACAAAGTTTGTAGATGAACTGGAAGAATACTGCTGTTCAAAATGGAAGGAAGTTTTTAAGACGGATTATCATGTAAATGTACAGCCGCATTCGGGCTCACAGGCAAACTTTGCCGCATATGGAGCTATTCTGCAACCAGGCGACGGTATTCTGGCATTGAATCTCAATAATGGTGGTCATTTAACCCACGGTTCAACGGTGAACTTTAGCGGTAAAATATACGATGTTCACTTCTATGATGTAGACGAAAACGGATTCATAGATATTGAAGACCTGAAAAAGAAAGCTATCGAAATGAAACCTAAATTGATTCTTACAGGAGCTTCCGCATATTCAAGAATCATTGATTTTAAGGGATTTTCGGAAGTTGCAAAATCAGTAGGCGCATATTTTATGGTAGATATGGCTCATATTGCAGGCCTAGTAGCGGCAGAGGAGCATCCATCTCCATTCGGTTATGCAGACATTATTACGACAACCACTCACAAAACTCTTAGGGGTCCTCGAGGAGGAATGATATTCTGCAGGCCTGAATTGGCACACAAAGTAGATACAGGAATATTCCCATATTCCCAGGGAGGTCCTCTTGAACATATAATTGCAGGCAAAGCGGTATGCGCAGAAGAAGCAA
>CAYFWG010000087.1:0-2221 GCA_964346775.1 uncultured Mogibacterium sp. | reverse complement strand
GTCGTAACAGGAGGAACCGACAATCACGTATTTTTACTTGATTTTTCGGATAGGGAGTTTACAGGTAAAGACCTCCAAGCAGCATGTGATGAAGAGGGGATTACCCTGAATAAAAACTGCGTTCCTGATGAAAAGAGATCTCCTGTGGAGACATCGGGAGTAAGAATTGGAACTGCACCGATGACTACACGCGGCTGGCTGGAAGAAGATTTCCGCAAGACAGCCCATAGAATTGATAAAATAGTCAAAAAACTCGAAGCAAAATAGATGTGGCAAGATAAAAGATACAAAAAGACAATCTTTTAAATAAAAAAACAAATTCATTTTGCCACAATCGATTGAATAGGTTTTTTTGCTGTTGTATAATAACAGAAAGAATCAAGGAGGGCTTTGCCAAATGGTGAAATTGTTAATCGGACATAAGGGAAGCGGCAAGACAAAGAGAATGATTGAACTTGCTAACGATACTGTTCAAGCAGCTAAAGGAAGCATAGTTTTTATCAACAAAAATTCCAGACTCATTTATGACCTCGACTATAAGATTAGAGTTGTATGCATGGAGGACTTTCCGCATATTACCAATGAAGATGAGTATATAGGATTTATCTTCGGAATTATGAGCTCTGATAACGACATAGAGACAATATTCCTGGATGGAATAATGAGGCATAGGGATTTTGCTCTTGAGATTCTACCTAGTTTCATAGAGAAAATTAAGGTGATTTCAAAAGAGACAGAGATAGACTTTGTTTTGAGCGTAAGTGCAGAACTCGAAGAGATGATCGGAGTTAGCTTCGATGATGTAGAAGTTTTGAACTAATTCTAAGAAAGATGCCCTGAGCTCCGCTCAGGGCAATATTTTTTTGTAAACACTAGGAGTTCCGTATGTCGGCGAATGAGAATAATCTTATAGAACAATTAATTAAAGGCATCGAAGATGGTAGATTAATGTTCGATGATTTCATTTCGAAAGCCGATAGGGGCTATAGTGTTTTCAAATGTGCAGAAAACCATTTATGCACTTCTTCAGGAAGGCAAGAGCCTGTAAGAGAAGCCTCACAGCTTGCTCTTGGGGATAACCTGAATTATATGACACAGCTCATAACAGAAGGCTATTCAGACAAGTTCAAACTTATATATATCGATCCGCCTTTTTTCACCAAAGCAAAATATAACGCAACGGTGTCGGTAAGGGGTGAGAACGATAAGAAGAACAAACTACACCACCTCGCATATGATGATAGATTTGATAGGAATCTCAGACAGTATATAGAGAATATGACTGTCAGGCTTCTCATGATAAGGGAACTGCTCTCCGATGACGGAATCGTATGGCTCCACCTGGACTGGCACTCATCTCACTATATCAAAATAGTTATGGACTATATTTTCGGAGATAAGAACTTTGTCAATGAAATTATATGGTGTTACAAATCCGGAGGATCTGGAAAGAAGCATTTTGCACGCAAGCACGATAATATACTCGTCTATAGCAAGACGGGAAAGTATAAATTAAATCTGCCTAAAGAAAAATCATATAACAGGGATTTAAAACCATATCGCTTTAACGGCGTAAAGGAGTATAAAGACGAAAACGGTTGGTATACTCTTGTAAATATGAAGGATGTATGGCATATAGATATGGTAGGCAGGACGTCCGTAGAAAGGACGGGCTACGCAACACAAAAACCGAGTGACCTTATGAACAGGATAATCCTCTCGAGCTCGGAAAAGGGAGACCTCGTAGGAGATTTTTTCTCAGGGAGCGGAAGTTTCCTCGAAGCGGCAGAGTCTCTTGAGCGAAGATGGATTGGATGTGACAACGAAAAACTGGCTATCTCTATGACAAAGAAACGACTTGATCTTAAAGGTGCGGACTTTGTTTATAGCACAGAATCAGGTAAGAACCTAAATATCGAAGGAATTGAGATCGATTGTCTTGGCAAAGATATGCTCGAAAATGGTAAAATGCTTTGCAAGTACAGAGTCTCTAATTTTGAACCAGACATAGACCTTGGCTATATTCAGCTTAGAGATAGGGCATATGTGCAGGAAGCACTTGAGAGAGATACGATGCAATTCATCGATTATATAATGGTGGATTCAGATTATAACGGTAGTTTCTCATGTACCGATATATTCGATGAAGATTACAATAATATGGCAGTTGTGGCGAGAGATATTACAGCTTTTATAGCGGTTGATGTATTCGGAAAAGAAA
>CAYFWG010000086.1:0-5227 GCA_964346775.1 uncultured Mogibacterium sp. | reverse complement strand
GTTCCAGATGTAACCGCTGTTACACAAGCTGTTACAGTAGCACCGCAGCCAACAAAAGCAGCAAACTTCTACATTTATTCCTCGTATAAACGAATCGTTCTTGAATGGACTAAGGATCTCAAAGCTACTAAATATGAGATTTACAGGAGTAGGACAAAAAAAGGAAAATTCACGAGGATAGGAACGGCTACGAACAAAGCTTTAGTAAAAGGAAACAAGAACAAGGTAATGTTCACGGATAAGAACGTAACGGTCGATAAATACTACTATTACTATGTTGTTGCAGTCGGAACAAAAGTCGGAACAGAAGAATACCGTGCACCGAAAACCACAAATAAATGTATTAGAAGTGTCCAGCAAATGTATCTCAAGGTAACATTCAGATACAGCAAGACACTCAGAGCCCACGACTCAAGCAAAAAGGCTCATAGATTTAAGAAGGGCCAGAGAATAACTGCTTATGGTTACGGAAGCGGAACTTATAGATTCACTTATAACGGACGCCCGTACCGAGTTTCATATTTAAGAATCAAGAATCCTTCGTCATCTTATACAAGGAGTTTTAACTATGGAACGAAGGAAGCTGAATATTTTGTAAATTCCAGCGGACAGAAGAGTTCGACCAAGTATCTCATCTGGGTTAACCTATATACTCAGCATCTGTATGTATTTAAGGGCAGTAAAGGAAATTGGAAGGTTTATTCTCACTGGGAAATAGCTTCAGGAAAGCCATCGACACCTACCCCTACAGGATTTAACAAGAAGATTTTCAGAAAAGTAAGAAACAAGAACGGTCTTGGTCCGTGGTCATGCTTCCAGTCATGGTCAGCATTCCATGGAAAGTATTCAAGCTGGAAACTCGGCAGACCGGCTTCCGGAGGATGCATAAGAAACACAATGACCAAAGGAAAATGGATTTACAGATCTATTCCGATGAAAACTGCAGTTATAATGTATTAAATTGAATAACTTTGGCTAATTTAAAGTCACCTTACACAAGTGTTAAGTTTGACAAATGTGCAAGGTGATTTTATTATGAGAGAATGTTAACCTACTTAAAGAAGAGTTTTTTAGAAACAAAGAATATTGCAAGATCGAGTTATGCCTGGAATACAGCCTCGGGTATGCTGTTTGCTATGCAGTCAGCTATACTGCTTATCTTTATTACGAGAACTAACGGTCTTGAAGATGCAGGGGTATTTTCAATTGCATATGCGATATCGAGCCTCATGTATTACATAGGAGAGTTCGGAGTCAGAAAATATCAAATTACCGATATAAACGAGAAAGCCTCTTTCCGAGATTATCACACGCATAGGGTGGTAACTTGCGTTCTGGCAATACTCTTCAGCGTAATATATGCAGGCAGAGGTCTTTTTATAGGTCTTTACTCTACGAACAAGTTCTGGGTAATCATAGTTGTCTGCTGCATGAAGGCAGTCGAGGCATATTCGGATGTATATTTCTCTCGATTCCAGCAGAAAGGAAGGCTCGATGTTGCTGCGAAGACAAACACATTCAGGATTGTTGCGTCTTTGATACTGTGCATAGTAACACTTATTTTCACGCAAAACCTCCTCCTCGCTATGATTGTCTGGCTGGTAACAGCAATAATAGGATTTCTGATGTCTTCGATTTTGGTAGCACCAGAATTTTGCAAAATAGAAATTAATTTCAGCAAGAATAAGTTCTTTTTCATAAGCAGGGAATGCCTGCCCCTCTTTCTTGGCAACTTCCTTCTTCTCTACGTAGGTAATGCCCCGAAGTACGCTATAGACGCCTGTATGACAGACTCGGATCAGGCATGCTTTAACTTCATATTTATGCCTGTCTTTGTAATAGGCTTACTGGCAAATTTTATCTTCAATCCTATACTTGTAGATTTAACAAAGGCATGGAATGGAGGGGATATAAAGAAGTTTAAGTCGATGATTGTCAGGCAGCTGTACATAATTGGTGGAATAACTATGCTGGCGGTTGCAGTCGCTTTAACAATTGGAGGGCCGATTCTGGGTATCCTATATAATACAGACCTGCACAGCTATAAGGCTTCACTGACAGTCCTTATGATTGGAGGAGGAATGCTTGCTTTGGCGAATTTCCTAACAGTAATTATTACTGTTATAAGAGGGCAAAAGCATTTGATGATAGGATATATTTCGGTTGCACTGATAGCAAAACTTCTTTCGAACATTGTAGTAAAGAAATATGAAATAATGGGAGCGTCCATATTATATACGGTATTAATGACGCTAATTTCCGTATTCTTTGTTATAATATTCTTAGTATGTGTTAAAAATAGAATAACTAAATTTAAAAAAGAAAAGGATACTTCACTGACCGAGTGATAAGGAGAAGAAGATGAATAGAAGGAAACTGATTGGAATATTATGTGTATTGCTTCTTTGCTTTGGAATGTTTGCCGCGTGCAGTAAGGACGACAAGAAAGCTTCAGATCAAACCGATAATCCTGTAGAAACAGAAGAAAAAGAAGAGGAAGAGGATTATGATAACGGAGTTGTTTATGAGGAGGAAGACGAAAATGCAGAATTGTCGTTTGCAAGTTCTCCTGAGGATAAATATATAGGATCATGGAAAGCGAAGTCAGGAAAAGCCTTGTATCTGTATGGAAATATCGACATTACAATTAAAGAAGACAAGACTTGGACGGGCAATATAGCTGACGAGCCTCTTACAGGTTCATGGAAGGTATCGGGTAAGTCCATAGAGCTACGTAGCGAACTGTTTAACGGAGCTTTATCTTTCACAGAGAAAGGTACACTTATCTTGAGGGAAGACAGGGACGGCGAAGGCGAATTCATTAATACTGTAATGTCAAAAAAATAAAGAGGTATTATGCAGATTCTGAATAATAGAATTCTCGCCGGCGTTGAAAGAGTCTTAGGATGCATATTAATTCCGGCAATGGTTATAATCTCGGTATTGGTTTACAAGGCAGATGTGACAGATTTATTAATCTTTCTCATGTTTGTGCTTTTGTATGTTCAATTACCGGGATTTTTAATTGTTAAACTGACGAATATCAGAACAGGGCATATTTCTGCACAGCTCCTGATATCCTTCTTTGCGGGATGGACTCTCGTTGTGGCAGAGTATTTTATAACTGAGCTGATAAAAACTGATATATTGCTGTATGCCCTAGGCCCAGCGATGTCCTTGGCACTAATAATACTGTTTTTCAAGAAGAAAACGCCCACCACTCT
The DNA here is from genome assembly GCA_964346775.1 of uncultured Mogibacterium sp. GTDB lineage: Bacteria > Bacillota > Clostridia > Peptostreptococcales > Anaerovoracaceae > Crickella. Next base: position 2,003 of record CAYFWG010000086.1, on the reverse strand, counting down.
GAAAATCAAAGTCGGCACATTACCACTCGGGACCATAGTTTTTGTCGTTTTGGTAATGCTATACGTCTTAATGTTCACCCAGTATATCTTCCTGGCACCTGATGCTACAGATGTTATATACGCCAGCAAGGATAAGTTATACCAGATGGGGCTGATCAATGGGCTTTCGCAGGGTTATCCGCTTGAGAATCCTTGGATAGATGGTAGAATTGTTTACTATCACCTTTTCTCACAGCTTCTATATTCAATACCAGTAAGACTTTTCGGACTCGATTCGTGGTTTATTATGATGTCCTGTGCTCCTTATGTAACAACCTATTTGTTGACACTTTCGTTTTATACCATGTTTAGGTATTTTTCGCGAATAAAGCAAAGAGCTGGAATTTATTCCCTTACCGTATTCCTTTCTCACATGTTTATCGCAAGGAGCATAACGTCTTCATACACTTTTCGCGTTCTGTTCGTAAACGATAACTTTGCAGCATTCGGAGCCGCTGCCGCTATAGCTTGGGTAATCCTTATAGATGTCTTTATAAAAAATATGAACACCGAGCCAAGGAATTCTTATAGCAAGAAAACTCTATTCCTGAATGCTGGTCTAATGATGGGCATCATGGCTTTAATGACAGGTATAAAGGCGCCTATGGCGCTTGTAATGGTCGGGGCGGCTATAGGAACACAGCTACTGGCAATGATTATGAAGCGATCTAACTATCGCATGAGTTTGTTGATAATAGCTGTCGGATTATCATTCTACTTTATCTACACTAATATAGTATCATCGAAATTCTCAACGGGAACTTCGGCAGGATCGATATTTGCCTTTGGTAAAATCACAAACATCCTTTTCTGGAAGAAGCCGTTAATAGAATTCCTGACAGGCATAGGCATACCATCAATTGCAAGGCTCCTGGTAATATTGCTACTATTCGCGATATTCTTCTTTACCGTGTATACAATTCCGGCTGCAATCGGGTATATAAGAGAACTCTATCTTGTTATATCAAGAAAAAAGGAATTCGATTTTGCGCGAGTAAATATATATGCGGCATTTCTTGTAGGCCTAGTCCTCTTGATGTTTTTATCATACTCAGGGCACAGTGAAATATACTTCGGTTTGATATCGACCGTCTTTGCTCCTTTGATTGCCTTCTGGTTCTTCGAGGACATCGAACTCGATTCTGAAAAACGATATATGAAGAGGCTATCTTCGGGATTGAAAGTGCTGTTCATCTTCATGCTTTGCCTGACTACCCTTTCTCTGGCTGCCGGAATGAAACTGCAGTTCAAGATTGCGGTTGCACAGGCTAATTCTGAAATAAGACATAACCCTTATAACAGTGTTACTGAGAATGAATATAAGGGGCTGGAGTGGATAAAGGAAAATACACCTGAAGATGCCCTCCTCGCCACTCAGAAGCACTCAAGTGTTGCACCCGATAACTATTCTTACGAGGATAGATGGGTGAATGGACATTTCCATTATGCGGCATATTCGGAAAGGGAATATTACATAGAGGGTGCGGGATTCAGTCTTTCGGATGAAGAGTGGACTGTGCGGAGAGATATGGTGGAAAGAAGCGACCGTCTCTTCGATGTTAATAATACAAAACGAGGAGATGAGGCAAGAAGTCTCGGAATCGACTACGTTGTTAGATCGGAAAAAGTAGGGAAAGCGCCAAGTCTAGAAAACAAGGACTACAAGCTGCGTTACTCAAATCCTGAAATAGAAGTTTATCAAGTAATATATTAGGAAGATGAATTTATAAGAACGACGATGAAAACGGACCAACGGCACGAGATGCCGATGTTTTGAATGCGTTCGGGTATTTCATTGTCTTGTAAAGTAAGTGTAATTACTATAAAATTAAAGGATACATATAAAAGCTAGGAGAGTGGAGAATATGAACATTTTAGTTACAGGAGCTGCAGGGTTTATAGGTAGCAATTTTGTCTTCTATATGCTCGAAAATCATCCGGAATATAAAGTTGCAGGAATGGAC
>CAYFWG010000085.1:0-5278 GCA_964346775.1 uncultured Mogibacterium sp. | reverse complement strand
CACCTCTTCCTTCTCACTTCTATCGTGAGGAAGAATTTTCCAGATAGGAAGATTTTCGGTATGTGCCACGGGTCTGATTTGAGACAGGTAATTAATTGCGAGCATCTTCGCGATATGATATGCCCACAAATACACAAACTCGATCACATCTTCGCTTTGCAAGACAGTCAGAGGTCGAAAATCTCGGAGCTTTTCGATATAGAAGCTTCTAAGATAACGGCTGTAGGAAGCGGATATAATTCGGAGCTTTTTAATTCTAACGGCAGGATTTTGCACAAACCGGACTCTCCTGTAAGGATATGCTACGCGGGCAAAATGAGCGAGGCAAAGGGTGTTCCTGAACTTCTATCTGTTCTCGAAGAACTTGCCCACTACGAGAGTATTCCCGACTTCTCCGCCCTTCTCGCAGGTGGCTGCACAGGCGACGAAATACGCCTCACCATAGAAAACGCTTCTCCTTGCATAGTTTGGCTGGGCCAAATTCCACAAGCTGAGCTTGCAAACACATTCAGAAAGAGCGATATATTCGTTCTCCCTTCATACTACGAAGGTCTTGGCCTTGTTCTTATCGAAGCGATGGCATGCGGATTGAGATGCATTAGCACAGATCTTCCTGGGATAAGAGACTGGATAAATACCAATGTCAAAGATCCTGCAGTCCGATATATTCCTATGCCAGAGCTGGCTTCAGTCGACGAGCCTACTGAATCCGGCAGGGAAAAATTTAAAAGCGACCTGAAGATTCTTCTGACAGAAGCTATAGAGGAATGTCATAAATACGGAGAGCTGAGAGTCCATCCAGACCTCAGTAAGCTGAGCTGGGATTATGTTGCCCAAACAATGCTGAGCCTTTAGAATTTCTTCACATTACAATGTTGTTTGTGTGGTAGAATCCTAAATTATATAATTTGAAACTTATGTTATGGTTTACAAACCATAACATTTTAAATTGTGATTTTTTACAACTTTAGATTACCAATGTATACGTATACTCATCAGTGTGCGCATATATTTACAGGAGGAGGCATTATGACTTACGAGCAGGGTTCTGAACTATTAATGAATGCAGCGAGGGGATTTCACAGTGGCTGTAAGAAAATGTTCGGTCAAATTGCTCTAAAACTCGACGACGACAAATATATTTCTACAGGACCTAACAAACTTCTGTCCGACATTACAGAAGATGATGTATTTGAGATTTGCGATATCAATACGGGAGATCTCGGACAAATATTTAAATATAGCGACGACAGCAAGGCTTTTATTTTCGGCTGTGCTCCGGATATTGTTGAAGTATCCGAGACTTTGGACGAACTGCCTTCGGCTCTTGAGGATCTTGCTCAGATAGCAGGACCTGCGGTTCAGGTCATTCCCGATTCTTCACCTAGTAATATTACACTTGCTACCAAGGGAAACGGAGCTTGCCTGATTAAGGGTTTGGGCGTGGTTGCTGTAGCTACCAACCTCAAAAAAGCAGTTGCAGCTGTCCAGATTATCCACAAGAGTTGTACAGCACATATTCACGGTAAGATGATCGGCGGAGCAGTTCCTTTCGAAAAAGAGACAGCTATTAAGCTTCACGACGACTTCCTGAACAGATATGTAGTTGTGAATCAGGAGCCTTATGTAGTATATACAGGATTTAATGAAGAAGAGTTCGCTTTGCGTAATCAAATCATAGAGTACGGCAAGGATCTGGTAAGAAAAGATCTGGTCTACGGATGCTGGGGAAATATCTCGGTCAAGCTAAATGACCACGAGATGCTCATTACTCCAACTGCGATGGACTATTTTGCAATTAAAATCGAAGATATAGTGAAGGTAGATTTGGACACTCTCGAGTACGGACACCAGCGTGTACACAGCACAGAAGCCAATGTTCACGCCAGATTGTACAAGGATTATCCGGATTGTAAGGCTATTATTCATACCCACTCAAGCGGGATTAGCACCTTTGCCGCATGTCGTGCAGGTTTTACAATTGAAGATCCAGCTCTTAAGAATATTATCGGCGATGTCAAGGTTGCAAATTATAGTTTCCCGGGCAAGGATATCGAGGAGTCCGTTGCGGAAGCACTTAAAGATTCTCATTCGGCAATAATCGCCCACCACGGAGCTATTTTCTACGGACCTTCTCTCGATGTCGTCTTTGCGATAGCCGAAGCCGTCGAGAAGAGAGCCCAGAATATTCTCAAGTTTAGTGATCCTGACTGCTAGTCTGAGATTCATTCTTTAAACGGATTTTTCTCGACCAGTAGATAAACGGTGTGTCGGCAAGGCTTGTGATGATGTATATAACCAAAGTCGAAACAATTATTTGGACCATCGTCGCCTTCGGGTACATCCCGCCGAAAGCGAAGACATTATAGAGAACGGCATTTACGACCTGAGAGATTATGGTCGCGGAGTTGTTCCTTATCCAGAGGCCCTTCTCGCGATTTCCAGTCTTTTGCGATGTTGCATCCCAGACTTTGTGATACAGCCACACGTCGAGATTCTGAACTATAGCAAATACTACGAGGCTCGAGATTACGATTCTCGGTGTATAAGCGAACAAGCCTTTGAAGGCTTCCGTGGTAACATTGTTCTCGCTCGGAACATACAGGAGCCATGAAAAACTTATAACCATAAACGAAATAGACGACAATATGCCTATCCAAACTCCTTTGGTGGCATATTTTTTTCCGTAATTTTCGCTCAAGATATCTGTAACGAGGAATGTAGTCGCAAACAGGATGTTACCGAGAGTCATCTCGATTCCAAAGGCCCTCACGAGTATCATAACTTCTATATTTGCAAGAACCGTCGCAAGGCCTATCCATGCATACAAACCATTTCTTCCGAAGAATTTGTACGCGAGAACAACACCTGTGTACTCTGCAATCAAAGTGGCGATAAGCAATATTTCATTTCTCATTTTTAATTTCCTCCCTATATAAAAACGGCGTCTCAACACGCGAAACGCCGCCTATACATGATAGCAATTTCCCGTAGTTTTTTATGGCTGGATGGTTTCGAACAGCCTATTTAGTTATTTGATATTATTTTAAATAATGAATCCAACTTATCGAATCTGATATCTACGAATTCGTTATCTATGAATTAGTTTCCTGCAAATCTGACCCCTGTATCTGCATCTGCTTGCGAGCGTTGACCAGTTCTCCGATGGTAAAGAATATGAGTCCTATCCAGATCAGCACGAAGGCTCCGACTTGAACGAGATCGAGTTCTTCGTTGAAGAGAAAGATTCCGCATACAAGAGTTATCGTAGGATTAATATATTGAGCGAGGCCGAGAACGTAAAGCGGCACCTTTGTCGCTGCCATTCCGAACAAAGCGACAGGAATGACTGTAGCCAGACCGCTCAGGAGCATCAACGAATACTTGCCTGGCATTTCCATGCTAAGAGCTCCGATTCCCTTCGATTCGATGTAAATTATTGCGATTGTTGCCATAATTGCAAAAGGTAGAGTCTCGTGAACAAGTGCGATTATAGTCGGTTGTTTGGAGGTCTTTTTGACGACCGAGTAAACCGCCCAAGTGATCGCAAGCCCCAAAGCAACGCTCGGAAGCTGTCCAAAATGGAGAAGGATTACGACTACAGCGAGCAGAGCAAAGCCCATCGCAGTACCGTTATACTTTGTTACCTTCTCTTTAAAAAGAACGATTCCGAATACGCAAATAACTATAGGTTCGATATAGTATCCGATTGCAGCCTGAATAACTCTTCCCGAATTGATCGACCAGATATAAATGCTCCAGTTGGCAGTGAGAATAAGACCGGCGATAAACGTGCGGAATAAGAGTTTCTTATCCTTGAGTGGACCGAATATCTCTTTGAAGCTATACTTCATTCTCGCTCCGATCAAAGAGAACACAAACATAGTAACAATTCTATATAGAACAATAATTGCCGAATCTATAGGCTTCAAGGATTGCCAATAGATTGGCAGAAAGCCCCATGCAATCTGACATCCTATAGCAAGCAATACCCCTAATTTATAGTCTTTTCTTGATTCGTTCATTACCTTCCCCTTTTAACGCATGCGATTGATTATACAACATTAAAGCACCTGTGTCATGAGGCTTATCGGACAAAATCAACCGAGCATGCGTTTTTCTATAAAGAAAAAAGCCTTGAACATTCAAGGCTTTAGTTTGGTACCGCATTGGGGAATCGAACCCCAGATTCCGCCGTGAGAGGGCGACGTCTTAACCTCTTGACCAATGCGGCTCATTTTGCTGACGCAAGAGGTATTATAAGATAATCTGGAAGCTTTGTCCACCTTTTTTTATATTAGTTTTATTTGAAGTACTCCACCAAAGGTTCAATATATTTCTTGTCGGAAACATCATATGACTTAGAAAGCACTTCGCCCTTTTTCTTCTTGGATTCGTCTCTTAGATTTTTGAGCAATCCCGAGAGAGCTTTCATAACCAGGACGCTCGATTTGCCCATCTTGTCGTAGTCCAGGCCTCCAGGAAAATAGAATGTCTTGATGTATTCATGTTCGTCTTCCGAAAGAGACTTCTCCATCGCAACCTGAATATCCGGGCTGTCAACAGGGCTCGCTCCCGTGAAGAAAAGTGTAAGGCGCTTATCTTTCCAATCCTTTGCCATCTCCCGGAACCAGCCTGATTTGACAACTTTGCCTGCCATTGCCCATCCGCCGTAAGCGATAGCATCGTAGGATTTAAAGAACAAAGGTGGCATTTTTTTTGCATTTTGCAATGTCATCGTCTCGGCATCCAGTTCTCCAGCGATCCACTCGGCATACTTTCTGGTAAAACCTGTCTGCGATGTGTAAATAATCAGTTTTTTCATATCTTACTCCTTTCAAACATGAAATTTCATCGTCGCTTGAACAGCCTTGTGCCAGCCGTCCAGCCTTTGAGCTCTTTTCTCAGCGTCCTGAGAAGGCGTAAATCTTTGTGCAATTTCTTTATTATCGAGTATATCATCTAAACTGTCGTAATAGCCAATTTGTAAGCCCGCAAGATATGCGGCTCCCAGCGATGTGGATTCTATCGAGGAGTATCTTACGATATCTATATCCGAAACATCGGCTTGGAACTGCATCAGGAAGTTGTTCATCGCAGCGCCTCCATCGACTTTGAGAGTTTTGATCTTGCACCCTGTATCGGCCTCCATAGCAGATAATAGATCCTCATTTTGATATGCCATCGAAGCGAGTGTAGCTCTTACTATATGCTCTCTCGTCGTTCCTCTTGTTACTCCAAATATAGCCCCTCTTGCCTCAGGATCCCAGTATGGCGC
>CAYFWG010000084.1:3370-5510 GCA_964346775.1 uncultured Mogibacterium sp. | reverse complement strand
CTTAGCGATTGGCAAGCCGTTAGGCGCAGACAGAGCTTAGTATCCGCTGCGTTAAGTGAAAGCGAGGCGAGAGCCGTACTTTTATGGCAATGAGAATAGTGCTTTAATTACAAGATCACAGTAAATAAAAACAACGGAAATGTTGTTTAAACAACAGATTTTCTTTCAAAAAAGTTTATTATATAAGTATAGACGAGAATAAGGAGGCTAATCTTATGGCTAAGAAAATAGATTTTAATAAAACGGTTTACGAACTGGTTAAAGAATATCCGGAGTTGCTTGATATCATGGCTGAGATGGGTTTTTCTGAAATTAAGAAAAAACCTGTTCTTGAATCGATGGGCAGGCTGATGACGATTCCGAAGGGTGCGAAGATGAAGAATATATCGATGATGGATGTTGTAAGCACTCTTATGTCTAAGGGCTTTGAGATTGAGGGTGAGATGCCGACGATCGAAGTTGGCGGTCAGAACTCCAATGTCGCAGAAGCTGAATCCACACCGGAAACACGCAAGGAGGAGCTGAAGGGATATCTTAGAAGGCTTGGCGAAGGCGAAGACCTTGAAAGCGTTCGCGAGGACTTTGTAAGAAAATTCAGCGAAGTCGATGCTTCGGAGATAATGGAAGCGGAGCAGGAAATGATGAAGGAAGGGACTCCTCTCGCTGAAGTCCAGAAATTATGCGATGTTCACTCGGCTCTTTTTCATGGAACGACTGCTGAGGAGAAAAACGCTAATCCTGGGGACACAGAAGATGACTCTTTGATGCAGAAGAGAATTCAAGATGAGCTCGCCAAGAGGGACTCCTATCCGAAGAAGGATTATACAGATAAGAACGCTTTGGCTGCAGAACTTGTGAAAATTAAGGGACATCCTCTTTAAACTTTCTCAAAGGAGAATGAAGCGCTTACCGACTTACTTGATAGATTCAAAGAATCGAGGGAAGATGATCTGCTCGCATCAATTCGCGAACTTTCGATACACTATGCTAAGAACGGGGACTTGCTTTACCCGCATCTTAAAGTTAAATACGGGATTTCCGGGCCGTCGGATGTTATGTGGACGGTGGACGACGAGATTAGAGATGAGCTAAGAGATCTTGGGAAGATTATCGAGAAAGATGCAGAGTGGAATAATCGTCTGGATGCGGTTCTGACGCGTGCCGAGGAGATGATATATAAAGAACAGAACATTTTGTTCCCTATATGTGCAGTCAACTTCACGGATGAGGAGTGGCATGGCATTTATCACGACTCGAAGGATTACGATGATTCCTTCGGAGTCGAGAACGAAGTTTGGGATGAAGCCGAGGCTACTAAGGCTGTTAAAGTCAGCGACAGAAATATAGGCATATCTGGGGAAGTTGTAATGCCGGGTGGGCATATGACACCTGAACAGCTTACTGCTTTGCTTAATACAATTCCTCTGGAGATTACATTTATAGATGCAGATAACATCAATAGATTCTTCAATGAGGGCCTTAAGGTTTTCAAGCGTCCAGGAATGGCAATTGACCGCGAGGTATTCTCCTGTCACCCTCCGAAAATTGAACCGATTGTAAGGTCGATAATTGACGATTTCCGAAACGGCGTTCGCGACAGCGTGCCTCTGTGGATGGACAAAGGTGGAAGATCTATGCTGGTTACATATATGGCGGTAAGAGATCATAACAAGGAGTATCTCGGAACTGTCGAAGTCGTTCAGGATATGGAGTTTGCAAAGGAACATTTTCAGAAGTAAGGCGAAATTAACGCTAAAGCAATTTTGAAATAATGCGAAAGTAATCCGAAATTACCACGAAAGACGTCTCGAGAGAGGCGTCTTTTGCAATTGTTCATTTTGTAATGACATTGAATCATTCGATATGGTATAATTTTTAGGCTGGTGTAATGCCAGTACATAATTGTGCGAAGGGTAAAGTATATAATAATGAAAGATGTTGAATTAAGAGAATTATTTAAGAATAAAGAAGCCTATGGTGGCAAAGAGATTACGGTTTATGGCTGGGTGAGAGGAAACAGAAGTTCTAATCATTTCGGTTTTATTTCTCTCAACGATGGAACCTTCTTCACACCTGTTCAGGTGGTATACGAGAAGGAAAATCTCGACAATTACGACGAGGTTTCTAAATACCGTCTGAG
>CAYFWG010000084.1:0-3265 GCA_964346775.1 uncultured Mogibacterium sp. | reverse complement strand
CAAGGGAATACTCGGACTGACCCCGGAGGCAAAGCAACCGTTTGAAATCAAGGCTACCGAGATCACACTCGAGGCTGATTCGGAACCCGATTATCCTCTGCAGAAGAAACGCCATTCGATGGAGTTTCTCAGAGAGATAGCACACCTCAGACCGAGGAGCAATACCTTCTCGGCTGTCTACAGAGTGAGAAGTGCGGCAGCTTTTGCTATACATAAATTCTTCCAGGAGAACGGATTCATATATGCACATTCACCTGTTATAACTTGCAGCGATGCAGAGGGTGCAGGCGAAATGTTCCATGTAACAACATTCGATCTTGAGAATATTCCAAGAGATGAAGATGGAAATATCGACTACGCACAGGACTTTTTCGGAAAGAAGGCAAGCCTTACCGTATCCGGTCAATTAGAGGCCGAGGTAATGGCCCTTGCTTTTAGAAACGTATACACATTCGGACCTACATTCAGGGCCGAGAATTCAAATACTGCAAGACACGCATCTGAGTTCTGGATGATAGAACCTGAGATGGCTTTTTGCGACCTTGAAGGTAATATGAATATTGCCGAGGCAATGATTAAATATATAATCAACTATGTTCTGGAGAACTGTCCTGAAGAAATGGCATTCTTCGGCAACTTTGTTGACAAAGGACTTTTGGAAAGACTTAATAATATCGTAAAATCCGATTTCGATAGAATAACATACACAGAAGCAGTCGAGATGCTTAAGAAATCAGGCAAAGAATTCGACTATCCTGTTGAATGGGGACTGGAACTCCAGACCGAGCACGAGAGATACCTCACGGAGGAAATCTTCAAGAAACCGATTTTCGTAACCGATTATCCTAAAGATTGCAAAGCATTCTATATGAGGATGAACGAAGACGGAAAGACTGTTGCTGCATGCGACATGTTGGTGCCTGGAGTCGGAGAGATTATCGGCGGAAGCCAGAGGGAAGAAAGATATGACGTCCTCATCAAGAAGATTCACGATATGGGCCTCGACGAATCGGCATACGACTGGTATCTAGATCTTCGCAAGTACGGCGGAGTAAAGCACTCGGGATACGGCCTGGGCTTTGACCGTATACTCATGTATATGACGGGAATGGGAAATATAAGAGACGTGCAGATGTTCCCAAGAACTCCAGGAAATGCCGAGTTCTAATCTCGAAGCCGAATCTTCTGAGGACCTTATGATTATCCTCAGAACCCAAACAGAGAATATAAATTAATAGATCATAAAAAACTAAATTAGGAGGAACACATGAAAGGCTATTCAACCGACAAAATCCGCAATATCGTCATTTTGGGACATGGTGGCGTAGGCAAGACAACTTTCCTTGAAGCAGCTCTGTTGAACACGAAAGTCATCAACAGACTCGGCAGAGTAGAGGATGGTAACACGGTATCCGACTATGAGAAGATGGAAATCGAAAAAGGATATACCATCAATCAAACGCTGGTACCGGTAGAGTACAAGGATATCAAGCTCAATTTCATTGATACTCCGGGATTCTTCGACTTTGCAGGTGAAGCAATCTCGTCTCTATCGACAGTTTCAACGGCTATCATTATGGTAGACGCTTCATCCGGCATACAGGTAGGAACTGAGAAGGCATGGAATTTGACAAAGAAATACAATTCGCCAACTTTCTTCGTTCTAAACAAGACGGACAAAGAAAACGTTGATGTAGATAAGGTTGTTTCTGATCTTCAAGACACTTTCGGAACAGCATGTGTAACCCTCGACGACAAGGACGCTCTCGACGAGGCAGTAGCAGGTGCAGACGAAGCTTTGATGGAGAAGTTCTTTGAGGGAGAAGCTTTCACAGACGAAGAGTTTGCAAACGGTCTTGCAAAGGGTATTTCCAACGGAGACATCACACCGATTCTCAGCATGAGCAGTCTCAAGGGCGATGGCGTAGACGAAGTCCTCGAGGCACTGTGCAAATATGTTCCTAAGCCAGACGCATATGTTACACCTGCTAAGAACGACAAGGGTGAAGACATCGAAATACTCTGCGATCCTAATGGAGATCTGGTTATATATGTATTTAAGATGCTTGCATATGCTAAGGTTGTTTCGGGAACTCTCAAAGCAGGTGTTGAACTTTACAACCCTCGTTCAGAGAAGCCAGAAAAACTCGGTTCTATTTTCTACGTAAGAGGAAAGACTCAGGAAATGACAGATGTCGTTCCTGCAGGAGATATAGTAGCTCTCGGAAAACTCCAGAGCACAAAGACAGGCGATACGCTTTGCAATAAGAACAAGCAAGTTCGTATACCTGAAATTTCATTCCCAAGCCCATGCTATTTCGTAGCAGTAGAAGCGGCAGACAAGAATGATGAAGAGAAGATGGGTCAGGGTTTCTTGAAGCTTGCAGAAGAAGATCCAACATTTGCACTCACAAGAAACAACGAAACTCGTCAAACGCTTATTTCGGGACAGGGCGACATGCAGCTCAATATAATGCAGGCAAAGCTCAAGGATAGATACAAGGTATCCGTACATGTAGTTCCTCAGAAGATCGCTTATAGAGAAACGATTAAGGGTAGCTCCGATGTTCAGGGTAAGCACAAGAAGCAGTCGGGTGGTGCAGGACAATACGGTGACGTTCGTATAAGATTCTCCCCATCACAGGAAGAAGGCCTCGAGTTCTCAGAAGAGCTCTTCGGCGGATCCGTCCCTAAGAACTACGTTCCTGCTGTTGAAAAGGGATTGCTCGAATGCATGGACAAAGGTCCTCTCGCAGGTTGCAAGGTACAGAATATCAAAGCGGTACTCTATGACGGTTCTTATCACGAAGTAGACTCTAACGAAGTATCCTTTAAGGTAGCTGCATCCCTCGCATTCAAGAAGGGTATCGACGAAGCTAAACCATGTCTCCTCGAGCCGATAATGAAGGTGGAAATCACAGTTCCTAACGAATTCGTTGGAGACGTAATGGGAGATCTTCCTAACAGACGCGGTGTCGTAATGGGAATGGATCAGGCAGAAGGCGGAAATCAAGTTCTTCACGCAGAAGCACCTCAAGGCGAACTCTTCGACTATGCGATCGCATTAAGATCCATGACTCAGGCAAGAGGTTCCTTCACGGTTGAGTTCTCAAGATACGATGAACTTCCTAGAGATAGAGCGGACAAGGTAATTGCAGCATACAAGGCAAGCCAGGAAGAGAAATAGGATTTAAACCTAATAATATGAATTAAAAAAACCATAAATTGCAACTCCAACTTGAACAGTAACGTATAACTAGACAGC
>CAYFWG010000083.1:2134-5521 GCA_964346775.1 uncultured Mogibacterium sp. | reverse complement strand
GGCGTCGAGTTGCATAAGTAGAAGATAATATTACAGGTGGAGAAGAAGACATGTATAAGGTATTGGTAACAAATGATGACGGAATTAATGCAGACGGTATAAGAAACCTCATAGGAGCTTTGGTAAAATTTGCCGAAGTGTATGTTGTTGCACCGGCATTTCAGCAAAGTGCTAAGGGGCAAAGCATCACATTCCTGAGAGAGATGGAAGTCCGCGGGGTCGAGATAGAGGGAACGAAAGCCTCGTTCGAAGTCGAGGGAACACCGGCAGACTGTGTTAAGTGGGCGGTGGATCATTTTTCGAAAGAAGGCATAAAATTCGATTATTTGCTAAGCGGAATTAATATGGGCGGAAACTGCGGAGCAGCTGCATATTATTCAGGAACGATCAGTGCAGCTACAGAAGGATCGCTTAACGGTATCAAGTCGATCGCTTTGTCCGTGCAAAACCACGAAGCATCTCACTTTGACTATGTGTGCGGAATCTTGGAACAGCTTATGAAACTCTCAGAGGAAATTCCGGTAAGCTCGATATTGAGCGTTAATGCACCTGATATACCTGAATGGAAGGTTAAGGGCGTCAAGATTGTCAGTGCCGCACCTTTCAATTTTGGAGAAACCTATGTATTTGAAAATCCGAGAGAGGATACTTACAAGATGATAGTAGAAAGAGAGATTCCAGATTTCTCTATAGAGAACGACTATAGCGTGATGTGCGACGGATATGTTGCTGTTTCACCGATAGCCTTCAGCCTGAATGACTTTTCATCTCTAATGAGGCTACAAGGATTGGCTTCGAAGGATCGAACAACAGCTATATTCATGGATGCACAGGATAAAACCGTTAATAATATGAATAGCTCGGAGTCTTTTGTAAATAGATTGAGGGCCTTTGCAAAATGCCTAAGTAGGCTGGACATTCCTGCCGTTGTTGCGGAAGACTATGTATCTGGCCGAACAATAGAGGATATAAGAATCAATTTAGACAGGCTCGAAACAGTAGAAAAAGATGCATATAACATTTGGAGATCTCAGGACTTCGAGAAAATAATGTCCGTATCAAATTCAAATACTTTGCTTTTGGCAGGAACCGAGACTCATCTGGGCATCCTCCAAACAGCAGAAGAATCCTTGAAAAGAGGCTACGAGGTTATTGTGTTAGAGGATTGCTGTACATCGGTATCTGAACACGAACACCGACTAGCGATCGAAACTCTCAGGACTGCCGGATGCAAGATATCTACTTTGGAATCGGAAATCCTCAAAATAGCCGAAGATGTCAATCCTCAAACTAAGAGAAGTATAAGAAAAATCCTGACAGAAGCATAAGCATAAGGAGGACAGCGATGAACCCTCAAATACAAGCATTGGTCGAAGCGAAGATAAATGTATTCTCTGAGTATTTTGATGTGCCTTCCGATGTTCGCCCAGAAATGGATGTTCTTCTCAGAAGAATCGCAGAACTTGGTGAACAGGCACAAGATGTTCAGGAGTTTGAAGATCTCTTCGCGGGAGAAGTGCAGGAAGAATACAACGGAATCTTTCAGAAGCTTACTCCACGTGCAAGACCTATGACAGATGAAGAAATAGCTCAGTCACGTGCCAAAGCAGCGGAACTCATATACGGAACGACCGACCCAGTTAAGATTGCGGGAAAAATGGCTGCTGGAGTTGCGATGGATGTCGCCGATACTGTCGCCATGGAGCTTCAAAGCGAGGCGATAAGCGCATCGAGAAGGGCCGAGGAAGAGGCGATGAAAGAAGCTGGAGTTTTCGATGAATATAAAGATATCGAGAACGCTGTTAATAATCTCGGAACGATAAACCATATATTCAAAAGATTATGAAAAAAGGAATAAGAACTAAATAAGTTGTACGATTTTTTCATATTCTGTATAATGGGATTTGCAGGTATCCGAATACCCGGAGCTTGACATCAATAGATTAGGAGAATCAAAAATGAAACAACTTTCGCGACAGGAAAAGCACGAACAGTGCATGCGCGAGATCAAAGGAACCCTGATCGTTACACTGATTTGCTGTGTCTGGCATATAGGAACAGCATTTTGGCTTAACGGTAAGGGTCTTTATTTTCTCGGAATGCCGGCATGGTTCAGTGTATCCGTGCTGGGGACTATAGTCCTGGCACTTGCAGGTGTAACATACCTGCTCAAATTTGTATTTGTAAACTTTGAATACGATGACGAAGAGGGGGATGAGTGATGGAGAAAAATCAAATTATCATCCTGACAATCTTCCTCGGATGTCTCGCATTGAATGTATTAATCGGGATGCAGGAAAGTCGAAGAGAAAAAAGCAAAAGCAGTATATCAGGAGAGAAGACATATTTTATCGGTGGTCGTTCGCTCGGCTGATTCGTTCTGGCGATGACGACGATGGCGACGTACACTTCAGCAAGTTCATTTATATCAGGTCCTGGAGCGGCAGGACTAACATATGGTTATGCCCAGGTCTGGGTTGCGGCGGTACAAGTGCCAGTGACATTCCTAGTACTCGGCGTTCTTGGAAACAAGCTCGCGCTGGTTTCGAGAAGGACGGGCTCTGTAACTATTGCAGGCTTCCTTAAGGCGAGGTACAAAAACGACGCTCTTGTTGTAATAACGAGCTTATCGATGGTAGCTTTCTTTGTAGCACAGATGATAGGGCAGTTTACAGGTGGAGCAACTCTGATATCTTCGATCACTGGACTTGATCACATGAGCTCGCTTTTGATCTTCGGTGCAGTAGTAATTATTTATACAGCATTCGGCGGTTTTGCAGCTGTTGCTATAACCGATGCAATACAAGGCGTTGTAATGTGTATAGGAACCTTCCTGCTGATCTTCTTCGTTCTCCGTGCAGGCGGCGGACTTGAAGGTATAGATGCAGGGCTTCAGGCTAATCTGCCAGGCGTTTATGACAATATTTTTTCAGTTTATGCACCGGGTGCACTTCTAAGCTACTGGGTTTTGGTAGGATTCGGAACTCTGGGTTTGCCTCAAACAGCTGTTAGAGGTATGGGGTTCAAGGACACAAGAAGCTTGCACCGTGCCATGATAATCGGTGCGATTACAAGCAGTTTTATCCTGGTAGGAATGCACCTTGCCGGAGCTTGGGCAGGAGGAATTGTAGACCAGACAAATCTGCCGACATCGGATTACTTCATTCCATATATAGTACAGAAGATAATGCCTGTAGGCGTTGTCGGCATCTTCCTCGCAGCCCCTATGGCAGCTGTAATGTCGACGGTAGATTCAATACTTCTTCTGTCGAGTGCGGCGATAATCAAGGATTTATGGAGGAACTATATTGTAAAAGACGATCCAGTCAAAATCGAAAAGTATAACAGAAATGCAACGAAATATAGTGCGATACTGACTATTCTGCC
>CAYFWG010000083.1:0-2124 GCA_964346775.1 uncultured Mogibacterium sp. | reverse complement strand
TCTGTGGACCGGTAATAGTCCTGACAGTAAATCCGCCTGATATTATTTTCTTCCTCAATATGTTCGCTTTCGGAGGGCTTTAGTGCACATTCTTCTGGCCTATTGTCGGAGGTCTGTTCTGGAAGAAGGGAAATGGCAAAGCGGCTTTGGCAAGTTCGATCGGAGCGACAGCTGTCTATGTTTTCTGTCACTACTTTGTGAATATCGCTGGACTAAATGGCGTAATCTGGGGACTTCTAGCAGGAGGAATACTATACTTTGCAGTTGGCTCGGCAACTTGTAAGAACGGTCTCGACCAGGACATACTAGACAAGTGTTTCTGATATAATATGAAGAACAATTATAGAATATAAAGCACGACATTTATATGCAGGAGGTAGATGAATGGCTGAGTTGAAAAAAGACAATAAGGATTACAAAGAAAGAATTCTCGTTATGAATCTCGGATCGACTTCGAGCAAGATAGCTGTATACGATGACGAGAATGAGGTTTTTAATGCAACCATTAGGCATACCAAGGAAGAACTTGCTCAATTCGATGATGTCCTCGATCAATACGACTTTAGAGATGAGAAGGTCAAAACAACACTTGAGGAGAACGGGATCCCTCTTGAAAGTCTGACGGCTCTGGTCTCGAGAGGCGGTAACATTCTGCCTTGTCCTCACGGTGCAATTACCATCGACAAAGCGATGATAGACTATCTCACAAGACCGGACGATTACAAAAGACACGCATCTCTTTTTGGCAGTATGATTGCCTTCAATCTGCACGAGAAGTACGGAATTCCTGCATACATATACGATGCAATCGGAACGGACGAGAAAATGCCTCTCGCAAGGGTGAGCGGTCTGCCAGAATTGCCACACTATACTGTAGGTCACACTCTGAACACCCGCGCGATGGCGATTAAGTGTGCGGAGGAGAAATTAGGCAAATCTTTTGATGAATGTACTTTTATCGTAGCTCATCTCGGCGGAGGTAGTTCAATCCGTCTATACAAAAACGGCGTGAATATCGACAGTGTTAACGATGATGAAGGAAATTTCTCATGCGAAAGAGCGGGAAGAATGGGTGCTGCCAAGCTTATCACTCTTTGCTATTCGGGAAAATATTCTCACAAGGAAATGATGAAAAAGCTACACGGAGACGGGGGTCTGAACGGACATCTCGGGACAAAGGATGCTCTTGAGGTTGAGAAGATGATAGCTGATGGAAATGAGTATGCCAAAATAGTATATGAGGCTCTCGCTTTCAATGTTGCAAAGGATATCGGGGCTCTTGCTACTGTGGTTGAGGGTAAGGTCGATAGGATCATCCTGACTGGAGGAGTTTCTTATTCCAAGTTCATATCTGAATATATTGCAGATAAGGTTTCTTTCATAGCGCCTGTAGAAATTATGGCAGGGGAATATGAGATGGAAGCTCTGGCTGCGGGTGCTTTGAGGGTTCTCCAGGGCAAGGAAAAAGCTCAGGATTTTGGAGAGATTGCGGCTACGGCTGATGAGAGGATCAGTATTCTGCCGGGGCTTAAGCCGGGGGAAGTACCAGCGGCAAATTCTAATTAATGGCAACCTTGATGTTGGAATAAACGCTATGTATATCACTGCAAGAGTACGGCTCTCGCCTCGCTTTCGCTTAACGCAGTGGCAAATTTAATTAATGGCAACCTTGATATTGGAATAAACACTATATGTATCACTGCAAGAGTACGGCTCTCGCCTCGCTTTCGTTTAACGCAGCGGCAAATTCTAATTAATGGCAACCTTGATGTTGGAATAAACACTATGCATATCACTTCAAGAGTACGGCTCTCGCCTCGCTTTCGTTTAACGCAGCGGATACTAAGCTCTGTCTGCGCCTAACGGCTTGCCAATCGCTAAGTACCGGCTACGAAAGAGCCTCATGAAGTGATATGCATAGCGTTTAATAAATAAAGGTTTCATTATTTGAAACTACACTGGATAAGAAAAGTGAGGAAGAGCCTCTTGCAGTAATAAACATAGTGTTTAATAAATAGAGGTTGCATTATTAGAAATTTGCATCGGATAAGGAAAGTGAGGAAGAGCCTCTTACAGTGATATAAATAGTGTTTTATTAATAGAGGTTAGATTATTTGAAACTAC
>CAYFWG010000082.1:0-5554 GCA_964346775.1 uncultured Mogibacterium sp. | reverse complement strand
ACGACGCTTTAGATGCGATTCCTGAGGAGTATAGGGAAGGTGTTATTGAAATAATAAAAAAAGTGCGGCCCCATTATCCGGATACCGCACATGAAAATACTTGGAATAAATGGAAGCGATGTTATATATATACGCTTGCCAAAAACATGAGGATGTTTTAGATCTTGCACTTCGAAATGAATGTTCCGCCTTCAGGCAGTTTTAAATCATATCCTGGTTCTTCGAATGTCCACATCGGAGCATTAGCTCTTACTGAGTCCATAACTGCATAGAAATTGAACATTACTATTCCGTAATTGAGGTGGACATCAGCTCCTACGGTGATATCGTCCTTAAGTCCAATCAGATAAACATAACTATCATCAAGTATGAATCTGTATGGTTGTCTATTAAGGAATGACTGGGAATTGCTTGCTGCAAGTAGTGAACTCTCTAGTTCTGCATAAAGCTTTTCAGGCTCAAATTGTTTTCCGTATTCTTTGTAGGAAACAAAACTTTCGAGACTGATCTTTGGTGCAGCTTTTTTTCCGCTTTCGATCATCTTTACGTTTGAAGGGCTCTTGATGTCAAGTCTTGTTTCTTTGACATCCTTATCTCTGTATCCGAATGCAATAACTGCAGCAATAGCCTTGTCGGTTTCGATACCGATTGTTCTCTTGGCAACTTCTGCATCATTTACAGTAAGCCAGCAAGCTGCAATGTCAAGCTGAGTCATTTTGAGAGTCAGTCCCTGTGCGATAAAACCTGCATTCTCGAGATAGTGATCTTTCTTGTCGGACAATATGATTAAATAATGAGGTGCCTTAATCAGAAAACCGTTATATCCTACACTTCCTTCTGTCTTCTCGAGGGAAGAATATGAGTATAGACCCAGGTCCGTAGAAATTTCAGGTACAAGCAGTGTTTCGTGATTATAGTAATCATAAAGTGCATTGATCTTATCTTGCTCAACATCGCTCATAACAAAATTTCTGCAGGATTCTCTTCTCTTAACAATTTCATCGTAATACTTGATATATTCCATTCTAAAAACTCCTTTACAAATTTTGGATTGTTCAATTCCAGAATTATCTATGTAATTTCAATCATATCAATTATATTGGTTTATCTTCATAAAGTCGATAGTAATATATGGGAAATCATAAGGAAATCTTATCAGTCAAATGAATAAAATATGATACAATATAAGCAGATAAAAATTATCGTCAAGGAGTGTTGTATGTTAGATGAAAAAACTATAAGCAGTGAAGTCGTATATCAGGGTCCTGTTTTTAATGTAAGAAAATACCAAGTTGAAACACCCAGAGGAAGGGCGACTCGCGATGTTATTGAACACAATGGAGGTTCTATAATTCTCGCAATAAAAGAAAATGGCAAGATTCTTATGGAAAGGCAATTTAGAAAGCCTTTGGAAAGAGTTGTCCTCGAACTACCTGCAGGAAAGATAGACCCGGATGAAGATCCCATGCAAACGGCTGTAAGAGAGCTTGAGGAAGAAACGGGCTACGTTGCTGGTTATATTAAACCTCTAATTTTATACAACACTACCTGCGGATATTCTAATGAACTTCTGCATATATATATTTGTAGAGATCTTTCTGAAGGAAAAAAACATTGGGACGAAACAGAATGCCTTGAGGTATATGAGTATGATGCTGATGAACTAATAGAGATGATAAAGAATAAAGAGATACTCGACAGTAAGACAATAGTAGGGATACTTTTCGCAAGAATTACAGGTGAAATATAGGTGGCGCTTATGATTAGCATAAAAGATTATATCGAATACCTAAGGAAGTCAGCGGGGAAGGCTGAAAACACTTTGGTCGCATATGAAAGGGATATCAAAGAATTTGAAAACTTCCTTCAGAACCGAGACGGCAAATCCTTAGGCGAATGCACAGAAAGTGATGCGGTTGCCTTTGTTCTTACTTTGAATAACGCAAAGAAATCAAAGGCTACAATTAATCGCAAAATTTCTTCCATAAGGATGTTCTACGAGTATCTTGTCGAGCAGGGAGAACTTGAAATCAATCCTTTATATAAGATCAAATCGACGAAAAGCGATAGGAGGAAGATAGACTATCTAAGCGTTGAGACAGTAGATAAACTTATGTCTCTCCCGGATAAGAGCAAGAAGGGATTAAGAGACAGGGCGCTAATGGAGTTCATGTATGGAACTGGTGCCCGTGTAACCGAGGTAGTAAGACTCAAATACTCGGATATAAATCTTAAAATGGGCTTTGTAACTTTAAGAGATGCATATGATGAAAAGAGAATAGTACCTCTTGGCTCATATGCAAATGCTGCTATGAGCGAATATCTCGAGGAAGCTTATACTTCATTGAGCGGATCTGAAATTACACCTGATAGCTTCTTTTTCATAAATCTAAGAGGAGAATCATTGACCAGGCAGGGCATATGGAAAATCTTTAAAGATTATGGCGGAATGATAGGTATCGCAGAGAGGATGACTCCACAAATATTCAGGGACAGCTTTGCCACACATATACTTCAAAACGGAGGCGATTTGAAAACACTCCAAGAGCTGATGGGGTTTGAGGATCTGTCGGTCGGAATAGCGTATCTTGCTATGGTTGAAGTGCATGTAAGGGAAGTTTTCAAAAATACCCATCCGAGGGCATGATATTTCCATAATTAATTCACTAAACTTAAAGCACTATGCTTTATAAAAATGTATGGTGCTTTATTCTTTTGTAAAGTAAAGAATATTTGCTAAAACCCTTGCAATATCATTGACTATAATGTATATTATTAGGGCTGTTATTACGGACGGTCCTCTGGTGGCAGAAAATTTACTGCTTACTCAACTAAGAACGTCTTGAGTGGAAGGAGAAATAACATGAATATTTTAGATCAAATTACAATGGATTACAGAAGGGAAGACCTTCCGAAATTCAACGTTGGTGACACTGTGCGTGTGCATATTAAGATCGTAGAAGGTCAGAGAGAAAGAATCCAGGTCTTCGAAGGTTATGTGCTCAAGAAGCAGCATGGTGGTGTCAATGAGACGTTCACTGTAAGAAAGCTGTCCGGAGGAATCGGAGTTGAGAAGACATTCCCTCTTCACTCACCAAGAACTGACAAGATCGAGGTGGTTAGAAAAGGTAGAGTCAGAAGAGCAAAACTCAACTATATGCGTGAGAGAACTGGTAAGGCAGCAAGAATTAAGAGTGCAAAATAGTCTAAATAATGCATACCCAAGCAAATTGCGGAAGGTATGCATTTTAATTATGTACTTTATAGAGATAAAGAAGAGATGATAGAAAACATTAACTGGTATCCCGGCCACATGAAAAAAACCAGGGAAATGATACGCGAAAACCTTAAGGCTGTTGATCTCGTTGTAGAGATCCTAGACAGCCGTATTCCTGTTTCCAGTAGAAATCCGATAATAGATGAAATAGTTTCAGGAAAGAAGAGGATTGTAATCCTTGGCAAATCCGACCTTGCCGATGAAGAAGAAACAAAAAAATGGCAGGTCAAGATTAACGAGGGAGCTAATATAATAAAAGTAATTGCTTTGAATCTACAATCGGGAGCAAACATTAAAAGCCTTCTCAAAGCACTTGACGAGGAACAAAAGATAAGAGATACCGAAAAATCAGTCAAAAGGCCTCTAAGGCTCATGATAGTCGGCGTGCCAAATGTAGGTAAATCGTCACTTATAAACAGACTTACTGGAAGACGTTCCGCACAGACGGGAGATAAACCAGGAGTGACAAAAGGAAAGCAGTGGTTGACACTAGAAAACGGCATGCAGCTCCTCGATACACCTGGAGTTCTGTGGCCCAAGTTCGAAGATGTTAACGTAGGTCTCAATCTCGCTTTTTGCGGAAGCATAAGAGACGACATCCTTGATGTTCAGGAACTCGGATATGAATTAATCAAAGTTCTCGGAACATCTTATCCTGACCTCCTGATGGAAAGATATAAACTGGATTATATAAGCGATGAAGCGATCGAAAACATGGACAACATAGCGCTGAAAAGAGGTTTTATTTTGTCGGGAAAGAGGATAGATTACGAAAGGACAGGTAGGGCTGTTCTTGATGAATTCAGAGGCGGAAAGATTGGCAGAATTACCTTAGAGAAAACAGTATGACAAAGATTGAAAGAATAGAAAAACAGAAGCAAAAGCTTATAGATATGACTGCTTATGAGAGCAGATTTCGTCTTGAAGGGATGGACTACATTGCCGGGGTAGATGAAGTCGGACGAGGTCCTCTGGCGGGGCCTGTTTACGCGGCATGTGTTGTTTTGCCTAAGAATTTTGACATACTCGGCATCGATGACTCCAAGAAGCTTTCGGCAAAGAAGAGAGATGAGTTGTTTGATTTAATTATAGAAAACTCTCTTGCCTATGGAATAGGAATTGTCGATAACAATCAGATAGATAGGATTAATATCCTAAATGCGACAAAAGAAGCTATGCTCAAAGCGGTAAAATCATGCAATATCATGCTTGCGGATAGAATGGGTGATGATGCGAAAATAGACATTCTTATAATCGATGCAGTCTCTCTCGATACGGATATCAGACAGGAATCGATTATAAAAGGTGATGAAAAATCTCTTTCGATTGCAGCAGCTTCGATAATTGCAAAGGTTTCAAGAGACCGCTTTATGCTTGAAATGGAGGAAGTCTATCCTGGATACGGCTTTGCAAGCAATAAAGGTTATGGAACGGCGGCTCATTACGAGGGACTGAAGGAACTTGGATTTACACCTATACATAGAATGAGTTTTTTAAAGAAATTTGTATCCGAGACTGAGTCTCAAGAGAAAATACATAAGATTTCAACTGGAGGAAATATGCCAAAGAAGATATATGCTGTCAAGAAAGGCAGGACGACGGGTATTCTAATGACATGGGAAGAGTGCAAAGCGAGTGTAGACGGCTTTCCTAAAGCCGAATATAAGAGTTTTACGGACTTAGATGATGCACTGGAATATGTTGGTCTATCAAATAAAAAAGCCTCCAGATCAAAGAATTTAGCTGGTGGTGCTCATGCCAAAATTACTTTACCTCCCGGAATAAGAGCATACGTCGATGGTAGTTTTGACGCTGCGACAGGAAGGTATTCCTGTGGGGCTGTAATCGTTAATACAGACGAGGACGGGAATTCTGAAACAGTAGAGCTGAGCTATGTATTCGATGATGAGGAACTTGTAAAACATAGAAATGTTGCGGGCGAAATCATGGGAGCAAAGCTTGCAATCGATTATTGCTTAAGTAATGAGATCAGCGACATTACTATATGCCATGATTACGAAGGAATCGAAAAATGGGCGAACGGTTTGTGGAAGGCAAATTTGCCTCTGACTCAGGAATACAAAGCCTACGTAGAGGAAGCGAGAAAACAGATAAAAATATCCTTTATCAAGGTAAAAGCTCATTCAGGAGATAAATACAACGAAATAGCAGATAGGCTTGCAAAAAAGGCTCTCGGTATGTAAAATATACAGCGTGGGTGCGGTCTATTAGCTCAGTTGGGAGAGCGTCTGGGTGACAACCAGAAGGTCATTGGTT
>CAYFWG010000081.1:2081-5793 GCA_964346775.1 uncultured Mogibacterium sp. | reverse complement strand
TTACATATGTAACTCTCTCGGGACCTTCACATGCCGAAGAGCTAGCACGAAATCTTCCAGCAGGAGTAGTTGTTGCATCTAAAAACAGGGCAGCAGCCGAGACTATACAGGATACATTCATGTCAGATCAGTTCAGAGTATATACACAAGACGATATGATAGGTGTCGAAATTGCTGGAGCTGTCAAAAACGTCATCGCAATTACTACAGGTATTTCTGATGGAATGAAACTCGGAAGCAACGCTAGAGCAGCTTTGATGACAAGAGCTATACATGAAATCAAGAGATTAGGTGAGGCAATGGGTGCAAAGAGAGATACCTTCTCAGGACTTTCAGGCATCGGCGATTTAATCGTAACATGCTCAACCAATCTTTCCAGGAACAGGAGATGCGGTCTTATGATAGGCCTGGGTCTCGATGTAGAAGATGCTGTAGAGAGGGTAGGATCTGTCGTCGAAGGATATTTCACTGCAGGAGCGATTGTTGAACTTGCAGAAAAATACGATATAGATATGCCTATTTCCAAGTTTACTTACGGAATTCTTGCAGGCGAATTGACCGCAGAAAATGCCTTATTATCACTTATGTCAAGAGACAAGAAAGACGAACTTCAATAGATGAAAAAATATCACATTATTACCTATGGATGTCAGATGAATGAACACGATTCAGAGAATATAGCAGGTCTTCTTGAAGCTTGCGGCTATGTTTATTCAGATAATGCAGATACTTCCGATATTGTAGTAATCAATACCTGCAGTGTTAGAGAAAATGCAGATAAAAGGTTCTTTGGTGTTCTCGGACAGTTTAAAAAGAAGAAAAGAACTAATAAAGATTTTATTCTATGCGTATGTGGCTGTATGCCACAGCAGCCACATATAGTTGAAAAGATTAAAAAACAGTTTTCTTGGGTAGATATAATATTCGGAACACAGAACATCGGATCTCTGCCTGAACTTCTTGATAAAAGAATAGAAACTGGCAAAAAACAATACTCAATTATCGCAAATAATCCTGAAATTGACGAGAGTGATATGCAGCCGAAAAGGTTATATAAACACAAAGCACTCGTCAATATAATATATGGATGCAATAATTTCTGTACATATTGTGTAGTCCCATACACTAGAGGCAGGGAGAAAAGCAGAAGCCTCGACAGTGTAATATCAGAAATAACCGAGTTGGCGAAAGACGGAGTTAAAGAGCTCATGCTACTTGGACAGAACGTCGACTCATATAAAGATATGGCAGGAAATGATTTTGCCGATCTTCTTTGTGCTGTAAATGAGATTGAAGGAATTGAGAGAATCCGTTTCATGACTTCACATCCTAAAGATATTTCAGACAAGATGATCGCCTGTTTTGATACTTGCGATAAGCTATGCAAAAACATCCATCTACCTATACAGTCGGGAAGTGATGCCATACTAAAAAGGATGAATCGGCATTACGATGTTGAAAAATATCTGAATATTATCGATAAAATCAGGAAAACAGTTCCTGATATTACTATTTCTACAGATATAATAGTCGGATTTCCTGGAGAAACAGAAGAAGATTTTCAGCAAACCTTGGATATCGTCGAGAAAGTCAGATTTGATTCTGCTTTTACATTCATCTATTCTCCAAGAACAGGAACACCTGCAGCAAAATTCGAAAACAATATATCTGAAGAAGAGGTTCACAATAGATTCGATAGGTTAATAGATCTTATCAATAGAATTATATTAGAGAAAAATCTAACTTATTTAAACAAAGAATGCTTTGTTATGGTAGAAGGCTTCAGCAAAAACGATCCAAACCGTTATACCGGCCGTACTGAAGATTTTAAGCTAGTAAATTTCACTTCGGATTATCCTCTGAATGAAATACAGGGAAAAGCGGTTAAAGTACTTATAACCGAATGCAAAACATTCAGCCTTGAAGGAAAAATGATTTAATGATAGAAAGCATGCTCGGAAATATTCATATAATAGGTGATTACATAACACTATCTCATATAATGTTGGTTGTATATGTAATCAATTTTATAATTGCTTTCGGTTTAATCTTTATTGATGACTCCAAGACGCCCGCGGCAACCATGGCATGGATAATGCTACTCTTCCTTCTTCCTATAGCAGGACAAATCCTTTATTTTATATTATCTCAAAATATCGCTCGTCATCAAATTTTCAAAATGACGGAAGATGAAGAAATGGAAAGGGATACTATCGTCTCATGGCAAAAAGAAGCTGTGAGGCAAGGAATAAGCGATTCTGAAGATGACATAATCAGCAGGTGGCGAAGCATGATATCTCTTAATCTCGATTATGCAGATTCTCTTCTTACCGACAATGAGAGTGTAGAAATTATATATGACGGAAAAGAGATGTTTGACCGTCTATGTAAAGATATAAAAAATGCAAAGTACACAATTAAGGTTTGCTACTTTATCGTAAAAGATGACTTCATCGGTCAGAAGTTTATAAAGCTACTTACAGAGAAGGCAAAAGAAGGCGTTAAAGTAAGACTTATGCTGGATGCTTTGGGCAGTAGAAGCATAGGTAGAAAAGAATTAAAAGAGTTCAAAGAAGCAGGAGGAGAGTTCGCGTTCTTCTTCAAGCCGTTTATAAGAAATTTATATTTTAGAATAAACTATCGTAACCACCGTAAAATCGTCGTTATCGATAATGAAATAGGGTACATCGGAGGCTTTAATATAGCTAAAGAATACCTTGGTTATAAGAAAAAATTTGGTTACTGGAGAGATACACAATTAATCATCAAGGGAAACTCTCTTGTTTCGCTGAATTCAAGGTTCTATATGGACTGGAGATACGCTTCCAATGAAGAATTAAGTGTATTCGAGCAATCCGTAAGATATGCATATAAAGATGATGCAGGTGAAGTGCCGATTCAAATCGTTTCTTGTGGGCCTGAGTCAACGCGAGAAGAAGTAAAACTATCTATGATGAAGATGATAACGGGAGCAAGAAAAAGCATATACATTCAAACTCCATACTTTGTTCCAGATGAACCCATGATAGAGTCACTGGCTATGGCTGCAAGATCTGGCATTGATGTCAAGATTATGATACCTTGTATGCCTGATCATCCTTTTGTATATAGAACTACCTTATACAATGTAGGTCGACTCATCAAAGAAGGAGCTGAAGTGTTCATATATGAAAACGGCTTCCTTCACGCCAAGACATTGACTGTAGATGGGGAAGTATGCACAGTTGGCTCATCCAATTTTGATATAAGGAGCTTCAGACTCAATTTCGAAACTAACGCCTTTATATATGACGATTCTGTTACAGGTCGAATGAACGAACAGTTCAAAATAGATATGGAATCTTCAAGACCGTATACAGCAGAAGACAGGAAGAATATAAGTGTTTGGGAAAAGGGCGCAGAATCCATATCAAGACTTCTTACAGAGATTTTGTAGGTAAAGATGTTTAAACGCTATTAAGTATAAAAAGAGGGGATTTTTATAAATGAATTTAACTCAAATATTGACCGTTCCGGGGATTATTATCGCGTTAAGCATGCACGAATTTGCACATGCTTGGATGTCCGATAAGCTCGGAGATCCGACACCTAGAAGACAGGGGAGGCTTACAATTAACCCTTTGGCTCATATCGACTGGATGGGATTAATTATGCTCTTTATCTTCAGATTTGGCTGGGGAAAGCCTGTAGTGATAGATCCTTCATATTATAA
>CAYFWG010000081.1:0-2071 GCA_964346775.1 uncultured Mogibacterium sp. | reverse complement strand
TGGTTGCGATTTCTGGAGTAACCATGAACTTAATTATCGCTTTGTTAATGGTTGTTCCTGCAAAACTTTTATATAACTATTATGAATCGACAGGGTATTATATGGTTCAGGTTCTTTTTCTAATAATCTACTATACGATTATTATCAACCTCTGCTTGATGATATTTAATCTGCTTCCTGTTCCACCTCTTGACGGATGGAATATAGCATCTCAGCTATTTGATCTACAAAAATATAGCTGGTGGAGTACCGTTTATCGATATGGTATATGGATTTTGCTCGCACTTCTATTGCTGAACGTTACCGATATCGTACTCACACCTGCTATTAATCTTTTCGTTCGTTTACTTGGATTGAATTATTTCTAGAAGTAATCAGCCATCCTTCTGAGTTTAGATTGAGACATATGGACTTCCATTGCTCTTTTTCCAGCTGCGACGTTTCTTGTCTCGAAAGCGTTAAAGAGAGCCCTATGTTCAGCAAGAATGGTTTTCAAATAATCTCCAGCATATGATCTTGCAGGAGCGGAATGTTTCAAATATGTTTGATAAGTTACTAAAGTTTTATGGAGAATTTTATCCTTGGTTCCTGCATAAATAATACCGTGGAATTCTGCATTGAATTGAAGGGCTTTCTCTGAATCACCCTTTAAAGTGTAGAATTCCATGAATTCCATCGTTTCTTTCAGGCTGTCTATATCTTCATCATCCATTCTTTGAATAGCCCACTCAACGGCTTTAATCTCAAAGAGGCATCGGAGATCAAACAAATCGGATATATCCCTTTGCGATAGACCTACTGCAAAAGCACCTCTATTCGGGATGTTTTCAATTAATCCGTCGGATTCCAGTTGTCTGAAAGCTTCTCTAACAGGAGTCCTGCTCACATTATATTTTTTACATAGAACATGTTCAGTCAGCTTTGTGCCAGGTTTAATAACACCGGACAGGATATCTTTCTGGATTTCATTATACAAGTTTGTAGATAATGGCTGATTAGAATTATCTGTTGTGTTAATTGTCATGAATATTGTCTCCGAAATTTTAATAATTTTATTATGTTTGAATATTACTAATTTAAAATTGTATTCTTGTATATAATATAGGATTTACAAAATTTTTTGTCAATAAAACCCATAAAAAAGCATATTTTTATTATAATAATAGAGCGATATTTAATTTGAAAGGATGTTTGATTATCCAATGAAGAAAAATCTTTTAAATGCCAATGATATAGAAGTGGTAATGCAGAAACTCTACGAAATGTACCCTGAAGCTTCATGCGCTCTTAATCACAATAATCATTTTGAATTGTTGATAGCTGTTGCATTATCTGCTCAAACAACCGATGTAAGTGTAAATAAGATTACCCCAGATTTATTTGAAAAATACCCTACTCCTGAGAAACTAGCCTCGGCAGATATAGGCGATGTTGAAAACAAAATTAAAACCATAGGGCTTTTTAGAACAAAATCAAAGAACATAATCAATTTATCTAAAGACCTTTGTGATAGGTTCGGCGGGGAAGTTCCAGGAAACTACGATGACCTTGTTTCTTTGCCAGGTGTTGGCAGAAAAACAGCCAACGTAGTTCTTGCAGAAGCCTTTGGAGTTCCGAGAATTGCTGTAGATACCCATGTTTTTCGTGTATCTAACCGAATTGGCATTGTCGATGAACCTGATGTTCTCAAAACAGAGGAATCTCTTATGAAGAGAATTCCAAAAGAAAACTGGATTCTTTTCCATCATTTATTAATCTTTCATGGAAGAAGGTGCTGCACTGCACGGAATCCTAATTGCAACGAATGCCTTATCAAAGACATATGTTTATATAACAATAAATAATATTCTTGAAAATAATTCTTAAAGCATTAAATCTAAATTATTTTCATGTTTAATATCAAGAGCACTGGACTTATGCTGTTGATAACGGAATGCAAAATTGATAAAATAATACACGAATGGGGCAACTCTATTTATTATCATTTGGGAGGCGATAAAATGGCTAAAGTAGGAATTAACGGTTGGGGAAGGATATCGACATGCGCGATGAGAGCTTCACTGCTTTTTGA
>CAYFWG010000080.1:5714-5997 GCA_964346775.1 uncultured Mogibacterium sp. | reverse complement strand
CGGATGAGGCAACACAAGAGGTGATTCCTGTCATCATCGAAAACTCCTTCTACATGACGGAGATTACCAGAAATGCTGGATATTCCCTAGACGGATTTTATACAAAAGTCCAGAATGAACAGACAGGCAAAATCTATACCTATGACGGGGTAGGGGAAAAGGTTAATACTTATAAGGATGCCAACAACAGAGACATTGAGGTTCATCCGAACGTAGCATGGTATCGTATGGAAGTCGAACTTCCTAAGTACAATGATGACAAAACCTTAGCTACGTACAAATA
>CAYFWG010000080.1:0-5704 GCA_964346775.1 uncultured Mogibacterium sp. | reverse complement strand
TTGAGACGCAACGGCATGGACTACAGTGAAAAAATCAGCAACACTGACCACAAGGGTGGTAATCCTTTAAAAATTCGAATGCAGTGGGTGGAACAGTTTGTTCCGTCTGTTGATGTTGAGTTCGTCGGTCCAGCCAAAGCAACTGACTTGACATTTACCCAAAAAGGTAGAGGCTTGCCAGTAAAAGTTAACGGCGAATGGACAGGGAGATTCGATCCTGAGTACACGACAAGCGAAACCGTGCAAGTGAAGGCTGCGCAGAAAACAAAGTTCAGAGGAGCACCATTCCAAAACAAGAAGATGGCCACAAAATTTGATTACATGAGGGCGGCCGCAACAAGCAACGGCTTCTCAAATGTAGGTGATAGAGATTTTACCTTGGAAGCCAAGGACATCCCAGGATACACCAAGGAAGTCACAGGCAACTACCGCGACGGTTGGAAGGTCGTATATAAGCAGGAGATGATTCCTGTAACAATCACCAACGCATTCTACCTGTCTAAGCAGACTCGTGATGCAGGTTATTCGCTCGAAGGAATGAGCAACAAAATCAAGGACGATGCTACTGGAAAGATCTACACCTTTGATGGCGTAGGCGAGCGAGTTTACAAGAGGCCTGAGAACGGCAAGCCTACCCATGAAAATGCTGCTTGGTACAGTTTCAAAGCCGAGCTACCTAAGTATAATGAAGACGGTGTAACTCCAGCTTCTTATTCTTTTGAAGATCCTAAAACAAGCACCTATTTAAACAAGTTAACTTTGAATGGAATTGACTACAGCTCCGCTACACAGAACACATTTAAGGATGGACAGTATGTGGACATCATGATGCATTGGCATGAACAAAAAGTTCCTGTAGTTGACATTGAATTTGTCGGTCCAGCTAAGGCTACAGAATTAACCTTTACACAGATAGGCGGAACGGAAAGAGTAAATGATGAAATTGTTTTTGTACCGGATAAAGAGCTTGAAAGCCATACATTTAGCGTTCCTTTCGCACAAAAAACTCATTTCACCAATGCTTTCCAAAACGAGGCTATTGGAAACTCAACATTCAATCGTCTCCGCATACCATTTGTAACCTATGATTTCCAAAATCTCGGAGACAGAGATTTCAAACTGAAAGCCAAGGACATCCCAGGATACACCAAGGAAGTCACAGGTAACTATCGTGACGGCTGGAAGGTCGTATATAAGCAAAAGGAATATACGGTTACTTATGACCTCAATGAGCACGGAACAAGCACCGATGCACTGAGCGAACAAGTAAAGTACGGAGAAAATCCTGCAGCTGTACCTACGGTTCAGCCTAAGAAGGGATATAAGTTTATCGGTTGGATTCTGAAAAAGGATGAGCCAATAATGAGGGCTACAAGAGCAAGAGCGAATACCGAGGAAACCACAGCTCCGATAACAGCTCCGACAAATGAAGACCTTGTAGATCCTACAACTGTTGTAGTCGATAGAGATCTTACCTTCGTCGCACAGTATGAAGAGGTTGAAGATCTTGATGACCCAGTTAATACAGACGATCCGGTTAAACCAGATAAGCCTAAGAAGCCGTTTAACGACAATGACCCTGTAGATACTGCAGGCGGTCCTAAGACAGGCGACAACAATAACTTAGGTATCATGGGAATTCTGATGCTTCTCAGCGCAAGTGGTTTTGTAGGAATAATCAGAAGAAAGAAACACAATAGATAAGCACCACAATACTTCAATTAACAGTATAATAGTTTCGTAAATGACAACACAGCGATTTAATCGCTGTGTTGTTTTTTTGATTCAAAATCTCCTTTTCTTGACAACTTTTTATAATGGTAATAAAATTTACGGATGTAGAGTTCAGTATTAATATTATTTATTGCCTTTTCGAACTCGCACGAAAGGAAAACACCTATGTTAAAAATCAAAGATTTATACAGTCTTGAACACACATTAGCAACAGAATATCTTTCAAGATACGAATATCCTTGGGAAGCTCTTAAGGGCATAAAGGATTTAATCTTGGAAACAGGCCCTACTCTTGACGATAGCTACGAGGAAGTTTCTGAGAATGTATGGGTTCACAAGACAGCAAACGTTTTTCCTTCAGCTTATCTTGGTAGTCCTTGTATTATTGGTCCCGATACCGAAGTCAGGCACTGCGCATTCATCAGAGGCTCAGCCCTCGTCGGAGAGAATTGCGTAGTCGGCAACTCGACAGAGCTTAAGAATGTTATCCTCTTCGATAACGTACAGGTTCCGCATTACAATTACGTCGGAGACTCCATCCTTGGCCACTTTGCCCACATGGGCGCTGGTTCTATAACCTCAAATGTCAAATCCGACAAGCAACTCGTCGTTGTTCATAACGGCGGTGAGGAAATAGAGACTGGAATCAAGAAGTTCGGTGCAATGATAGGTGACCACGTCGAGGTAGGTTGCAATGCAGTCCTCAATCCAGGAACGGTAATCGGCAAAAACAGTAGCATATATCCTACAAGTTGCGTTCGGGGAGTAGTTCCGGCCAACAGTATATATAAAGTCTCCGGTATTATTACCGAGAAAGAAGGTTAGGCTATGGGTAATTATTTCGGCACAGACGGCTTCAGAGGAGAAGCCAATATCGATTTGACTTTTGAGCACGCTGTCAAAATCGGAAGATATCTCGGATGGTACTACGGCGTCAACGAAGGCAAAACAGCCAAGATTCTGATCGGCAAGGATACAAGAAGATCTTCGTACATGTTTGAATACGCTCTTGCTGCAGGTGTAACAGCTTCTGGTGGTGATGCATACATCATGCACGTTACAACCACTCCGAGTGTTTCGTATATCACTCGAACAGATCGCTTTGACTGTGGCATAATGATAAGTGCTTCTCACAACCCTTATTACGACAACGGAATCAAGCTTCTCAACCGCGAAGGCGAGAAGATGGACGAAGAAACGATCCTCAAACTCGAAGATTATCTTGACGGCAAATCCGAAGTTCCTCTGGCAACGAGAAATATCGGAAGAACTATCGACTACGTAGAAGGTCGAAATAGATACATCGGTTATTTGATTTCCCTCTCTAAGTACTCTTTTAAAGGAATCAAGGTCGGTCTCGACGCGGCGAACGGATCTGCTTGGGCGATAGCCAAGTCCGTATTCGATGCACTCGGTGCAAAAACTTATGTAATAAATAACACGCCAAATGGTTTTAATATCAACAAAGACTGCGGTTCGACACATATAGAAGTCCTTCAGCAGTATGTCATTGAAAACGGTCTCGATATCGGTTTTGCCTACGACGGAGATGCCGACAGATGTCTTTGCGTCGACGATAAGGGAAACATTCTGACAGGCGACCACATCATCTACATCTACGGTAGTTACCTCAAGGAAAGAGGTAAGCTTTTCAACAATAAAGTCGTAACTACAGTTATGAGCAATTTCGGACTTTACAAGGCTTTGGACAAACTCGGAATAGAATACGACAAGACCAAGGTCGGCGACAAGTACGTATACGAGAATATGAAGGAAACAGGCAACCGTCTCGGCGGTGAGCAATCTGGCCATATCATATTCCTAAAGTATGCAAATACAGGCGACGGAATTCTTTCCTCGATTAAGATGATGGAAGTAATGATTGCAAAAGAAAAATCCATGAGCGAACTTGCAGAGCCTCTTGTTTTCTACCCTCAGGTACTCAAAAATGTTCGAGTTAAGAGCAAGACTGATGCGCAAAACGATCCTGATGTTCAGGCGGCTGTAACAAAGGTTGCCGAAGAACTCGGAGACGATGGCAGGATTTTGGTTAGAGAAAGCGGAACAGAGCCAGTTATCAGAGTAATGGTAGAGGCTGGAAGCAATGAAATCTGCGAGAAGGCAGTCGATTCTGTAATCGAGGTTATCAAGCAAAAAGGACATATTATAGATTGATAGTAATTTAGAGTTTTAAGTTAGTGTATAAAGTTAGAGTTTAATATTAGTTACAAAAGGAAGGTAAATATGTTTCATATTACAATAAGCAAAACCTACGATGAGCTTTCAAGCGAAGCTTTTAAGATAATGAGGGACGTTCTAAACGGAGAGGAGACACCAGTTCTCGGTCTCGCCACAGGTTCAAGCCCTATTGGCCTCTATCAGAATATGATACAGGACCACGTCGATAACGGCACGAGTTATAAAGATATTATTACTTTTAACCTAGACGAGTACATCGGTCTTCCAAGAGATCACAGGGAAAGCTACTGGACATTTATGCACAAAAACCTCTTCGATCACATCGATATTTCGGATGATAACGTCCATGTACCTCTGGGCTGTGGCGAAAATCCTGAACAAGACTGTGCAGATTACGAGAAGGAACTCGCTAAGCATACTTTGGACGTTCAGGTTCTCGGCATAGGTTCCGACGGCCACATCGCTTTCAACGAGCCAGGCTGTTCATTTGACTCCCTAACTCATATTATGGATCTAACCGAGCAGACAAGACGCGATAACGCAAGATTCTTTGACGGAGATATCGATCAGGTTCCGACCAAAGCTGCAACAATGGGTCTTGCCAGCATAATGAGAGCTCGCAAGATTATAATGATAGCAACCGGCGAGAATAAGGCCGATGCGATTAAAGATATGATTGAAGGTCCTAAGACAGTCGATTGTCCCGCAAGCATCCTCCAGGATCATCCTGAAGTATATGTCTTCCTCGATGAAGATGCGGCATCCAAGCTAAATAAATAAATAAATAAAATCATATATCTTTGCGGGTCATCTGCAAAGATATATTTTTAAGAAGAGGTGAGATTTGAATAACCAACATACGAAAGCTCAATTATTCGATACTATAGATCTGGTAACCATCCCTATGTTCGCAATTGTCATTGCCATAACAGGAATGCTATCAATTCCTGCAACTGTTCCCTTCACTATGCAGACTATGGGCGTATTCCTAACCCTGCTGGTCCTTGGAGGTTTTAGGGGAACTTTTTCGATCATTATATATATACTGCTCGGCTCCCTTGGCCTTCCTGTCTTCGCAGGCTTCTCTTCTGGAGTCGGAGTTTTGGCAGGTCCTACAGGAGGCTATATTGTCGGCTTCATACTGATGGGATTAGTCTATCAACTTGTAATGTCAGGAACTCGTGACGAACAACGAAAAAAGCAGCTCTTGCTGAGAAAATTCATCGCAATGCTGCTTGGTTTATTTGTTTGTTATCTATTCGGAACTCTATGGTTTGCAAAAGTATATACAGGAGCCTTCACATTTAAAGGATTTTATTCTGCATTAGGCGTCTGCGTTGTGCCTTTCATAATTCCTGATTTGCTCAAGATGTGGCTTGCATTTGCAATGTCATCAAGAATAAAGAAATTATTAAATATTTCAAGGCAACAATAAACTTCCTATCTGACAATACGTCTGACTGTTACAAGCTTCTTTGTGCTAACAGGTCTGATGCTGACACCGGATCCCGATGTTGCATCTATCATCTTGCCACCGCCCATATATATTCCAACATGGGATTTATAACAAATAATATCTCCCTTCTGTGCATTAGCATATGATACACCTACACCAGAGCCTCTCATTCCAGGGTGGCTCATCGGAAGGGTGATGCCGTATTGTGCATATATTGCTTTAACCAGACCCAAACAGCTTACTCCTGTTGACAGACTTCTACCGCCCCAGACATATCTGACTTTGCCGATATAGTTTGATGCAGTCGTAACCAGT
>CAYFWG010000079.1:0-6133 GCA_964346775.1 uncultured Mogibacterium sp. | reverse complement strand
AACAGTTCAGGAAGAAGACCAGGAGGAAATCTAGGTATATGAGAAGAATCCAGATCCTGTTCCTGTCAAGCCTGATAAGCCTGTTAAACCTGTAGATACAGATAAAGCTCCTCAGACATCTGACAGTAATAATCCTTATGCATACCTGATACTCGGAAGCATGGCATTCGTAGGTATAATTCTTAACAGAAAACTGGCAAGAGATAGAGCCGGAAAATAGTATAGATAGAAACAATTGATTATCTCAACCAAAAGAGGAAGGCATAAACCCTCCTCTTTTTCTGTATTGATAGTGATCGAAAAGATTGCTTAGGCGTTCTCCTTGCACGAAATCTCGCTTACCTCAATCCTGTAAACATAAACAGACTCTAGGGCTTTTTCTAGATAATTCCAGTCATTTGTGCCCGTGTATGCACTCATAATTGCTGAAAGAGCCTTTTTCTTCTCCTCGAATTCATCAATCCTGCTTAAAGAACCTCTCCCTATAATGCTCTGATAACCAGCGGAATGTCCGCATGCTGTTTGTGATTCTTGCAAAACAAAACCTCTATCCATCTCAAAATCGATAACATCGGACTTCTCGAGGATGTCTACCTTTCTTCCTTCTTTTGCGCTGTGGAAGAAGAAGCTTCTATTTCCATCTTCAATCTCGTAACCGAAACAAACCGGCACTATATATACACCACCTTCGTCGAGAAGTCCTAATCTTAAAACTTTGCAATTCTCTACTATCGAATCGATTTCCTGAGGTGATCTTACTTCACGATCTTTTCGTCTCATATCAGCTGTCCTTTCTTTTTTAAATAATATCTGAATCATCCAAGTAGTTATCGGGTAATCTTATTGTGAAAGATGTTTTGCCTTTGGAGCTTTCTGCGGAAATAGAACCGTTATGTCTTTTGACAATTTCTGCAGCGATAGCAAGCCCGAGTCCAGTCCCGTTTCGATTTTCGTATTTATCAGACTTGTGAAAACGTTCGAAAATATAAGGCAAATCTTCCTTATCGATACCGCTACCATAATCTGTAACATCGATCTTAAAACCCTCTGAAGAGGCAAGATCAATTTGAATCTTTCCCTCTGAAGATGAGAATTTAATAGCATTGTCAATTAATATTAGCAGTAGTTGACGGAGGCGATCATAATCACCGTTAAAAGAAAACTCCTCGTTCGGAAAATTGGTGAGCATTTCGATCTGTTTTTCCTTTGCACTTCTTCTCGTCGCACGGACTGCATCGTTGATTATATCGCAAAGATTGAGGCTTTCTTTATGAAGGTGGAAGCCTATATCCTGAAGTCTGGACAACTCCAGCAAGTCGTTGACCAATCGTTCCATGTGTTTGATTTCAGATGTCATCTGATCCAGGTATTCCGATATTTCTGCCGGATCCGAAACAGTCTTATCCGATAGAAGTTCCGTTGAACCTTTCAGGACAGCAATGGGAGTGCGAAGCTCGTGGGAGACATTGGTTATAAAATCATCCCGCATTTTGTTCAAATTCTCCTGCTCCGCTTCGGCAAGCTTCAAACGGTCTGAAAGGATGTCTATTGCCCCTGCAAGCTGTCCGATTTCATCTTTTGAAACAATATCCGTCTTTGCCGAATAATCCCCGTCAGCGAGAGATATGGCGGTATTCTTCATCAAGGAAAGCGGGCGTGTGAATCTATATGAAACCCATGCAGCGGCAATTCCTGCGACCGCTAGAGCGGCAGCACAGCCTATGAGGACAGCGGTTAGACCTTGCTTTACAGCATCATCGATACCGCTGACAGGTGAATGAATCAGAACCGCACCGACGACTTCTTTATTATTTCGTATCGGAGCACCTACTGTTATAGTGCTATCTCCAAAGAGGGTAGAAAAATCCTCTCCATATGTAATCTCTCCTGAGAAGACTTTGTCGACAATCTGTTCGGCGTCTTTAGGTAGATTGTCGTAGTTTTCTATGGGTTTCGCATTCTTTCCCAAATGCCTATTTGCTCCCTGGGTAAAAATATTTAGATCCTTATCTACAACCCAGACTTCCGCCATTGCAAGCTCATCCAGAAATCGTATGTATGCACCATATCCTCCACCTTGCTTGCCCTGAAATGAGGACAAGGTGTTTGCGATTGTGACGGCTTTTTCCTCCATCGTCTTGCGGTTGACTTCGATATTATGGCTTCGAAAAATCGCAATGAAAACTCCACCCATAATTGCCGAGAACAGGATTATTACAGCAGCGAATGTAGCGAGCAGTTTAACAAAAATTTTATTCTTCATGAAGCACCTCGAATTTGTATCCCACGTTCCTTATGGTGCGTATTTCCCAGTTCTTATGCTCGACCTTGTCGAGCTTGGATCTAAGCCTTTTGATATGAGAATCGACGGTCCGCGGATCTCCATAGTAATCGTATCCCCATAGCAAGTCGAGAAGAGACTCTCGCGAGTAAGCTCGGTTTCTACCGTGTGCCAAAGTCCACAACATATCGATCTCCCGCTTTGTCAAAGCAATCGCAACTGATCCAACGGTTACGCTGTAGTCTGCAAGATTGATATGAAGGTCTTCGATTGTAAGCGTCTGATCGCTGATATCTTCACTTTTCTCTATTCGCCTCATTACGGCTTTGATTCTCGCCATTACCTCGCCGGGCGAAAAAGGCTTGACGATATAGTCATCTGCTCCGATTTCGAGACCCATGATTTTCTCAAAGTCCTCTCCTCGCGCGGTGATCATAATGATCGGAACATTTGAAGTCTTGCGAATTTCACGACATACCTGAAATCCGTCGAGTTTAGGCATCATAACATCGAGGAGGATTATCTGTGGATTTTGAGAGTTAAACGCTAGGATAGCGGATTCTCCATCCGAGGCGGTTATTACTTTATAACCTTCCTTTTCTGCGGAAGCTTTTAATATATTGAGGAGTTGGACGTTATCGTCGGCTATTAATACTGTATTCATATCAAAACTCCCTTCTTTGAATATTATAAATGATAGCATAAGAATGTGGCAACTAAATGGCAAAGAAGGATATAAAGACAAACAACTTATCGAATTCTGCCACCGATTTGCCACATGAAGTTTGTAAGATACAAGTGCAATCAAACCTATGATAAAGCGAAAGGAGAAATAGAGATGAAAAATATTAGAAAACTAGTGATTGGAACAGTAATGGCAGGAGTGCTTACTGTCGGCTCATTCACGGCATTCGCAGGAAGCGAATACAATTCACCGGCGGAACTTGTTGCAGGACTTCTCGGGAAAAATGTCGAGGAAGTAGTTGCAGAAAAAATAGAGGGTGGCAAACCATACGGAGCTATCGTATCTGAAGCTGGAAAACTCGAGGAATTCAGGAGTGGAATGCTCGAGATCAGGAAGGACAGGCAAGGCAAGCGTGGTGGAGGTAGATTCGGACAATGCACTGGCGGCGGACGAAATGCGAATAACGGAGTTTGCATGTATCAATAAGCATAATGGGTAATATTAATAGCTTCATCCATTTTATTGAAAGTTCAATCATGGTATAATTATTTACAATTATGAAAATACTTTTCGGAGGTGAAGCATGGCATTTGCAACAAAAGAAGAATATACGAAGATGGCAGGAAACTTCATTCATGACATCATTGATGAAGACCTTAAGACCGGCAAACACACTCATATAATTACGAGATTTCCGCCGGAACCTAACGGATACCTGCATATAGGTCATGCGAAATCCCTGTGTCTGAACTTTGGAACGGCACTCAAATACGACGGTAGATGCAATCTTAGATATGATGATACCAATCCGGTTAAGGAAGACATCGAATTCGTAAAGTCGATAGAGAAAGACGTCAATTGGCTCGGCTTCCAATGGGACGAGAAGCTCTGGGCGTCTGACTATTTCGATACGATGTACGAGGCAGCTGTCGAGCTGATTAAGAAGGATAAAGCCTTTGTTTGCGAGCTTACACCCGATCAGATAAGGGAGCACAGAGGCACTTTGACAAAGCCGGGTGTAGAGAGTCCGTACAGAAACAGACCCGTAGAAGAGAGTCTTGAACTTTTCGAGAGGATGAGGGCAGGTGAGTTTGCCGACGGAGAAGTTTGCCTAAGAGCAAAGATCGATATGGCAAGCCCTAATATCAACATGAGAGATCCTGTAATTTACAGGGTTGTACACGCATCCCACCACAACACGGGGGACAAATGGTGTGTATATCCAATGTACGATTTTGCCCACCCGATCGAAGATGCTATCGAGGGAATAACTCACTCGCTTTGCACACTCGAATTCGAAGACCATAGGCCTTTGTATGATTGGGTAGTTGAGGAAGTAGGCTTCTGGCCTAACCCGCCAAGACAGATAGAATTTGCACGTCTCAATGTTACAACGATGCTGATGAGCAAGAGATATTTGAAACGACTCGTCGACGAGGGAACGGTATCCGGATGGGACGATCCGAGGCTTCCGACTCTGGCAGGAGTTAGGAGGAGGGGATATACGCCTGAAGCACTCCGCAAATTCTGCGATGACATCGGTGTTTCCAAAGCGGACTCAACTATAGATATCGCTCAGCTCGAGCAATGCGTTAGAGAGGACTTGCAGTCAAAGGTTTCGGCGATCAATGTCGTCATGAATCCTATCAAGGTCATAATCGAAAACTATCCAGAAGGCGAAATAGAAATGTGCACCGTTGAGAATAACAGCAAGGTGCCTGAGCTGGGAGAGAGACAAATTCCTTTCGGTAGGGAGCTGTGGATCGATGGAGATGACTTTATGGAAGTCCCTGCCAAGAAATACTTCAGACTATATCCAGGAAATGAAGTAAGGCTCAAAGGCGGATACTTTATTACATGCAATGAAGTAGTAAAGAATGAAGACGGAAGCATCAAGGAGCTGAGATGCACATACGATCCAGCAACCAAGAGCGGTAGCGACTTTTCGGGAAGAAAGGTTAAAGGAACTATTCATTTTGTCGAAGCGAGTACGGCAGTTAAGGTAGATATTAGAGAGTACGGATATCTTATGACCGAAAACGAAGAGACAGGTGAACAGGAATTCAATCAAGAGTCTCTCGTTGAGAAATGGGGATATGCAGAACCTAGTGTCAAGGAAGCGAAACCAGAAGACAGATTCCAGTTCTTCCGCAAAGGATACTATATCGCAGATTCAGAACTTACCACCGAAGATAACAAAGTGTTTAACAGCATTGTAGGCCTTAAGAGTTCTTGGAAATAAATAAGGAGATAAGCGATAAACAAACTGTTTGAGACAATTCTTAATTTCTCTCAGGAGTTTCCTGAGATTGCAAATCAAATAACCACCGTATTTAGGTGGTTATTTGTTGTGCTTGCAGTATATATTCTTTTCGTCTGCATAGTCTCGCTCCTTTCAACGAGGGTGACTCCTGAAGTTTGGGGGTATTTCCTCGTGGAAGATGGAGGCAATCATCCTATAACCCATTGGGAGAATGTAATCGGAAGAGCGAAATCCGTAGATATCAACATTCCTCTCAAGACGATTTCCAATAATCAAGCAATATTGAACAGGACGAAGGACGGAAGATGGATTTTCAAGGACCTGGGTTCAAAGAATGGCTCTGAGATCAATGGTTATAAATTAAAACCGAAGAAGAGCTATTATGTAAATCCCGGCGATGAAGTCGTTATGGGAGGTGTACACTGCACGGTTGCTCCTGCCAGCATCGAAGAGAGCAGAAACAATCTCTTCATGAGAGAGATGGACAAAGGCCCTGTAGCTCCGTGGAAGATCCTTCTCGCAATAACAGTATTTCAGGCTATGACAATAGTCCAGCTTATACTCGGTATGGGCAAGGAAATAACAGTAACAGCCTTGCTTTCAATCGTCGTGCTTTCCATCGTAATGTGGGTATATGTTGGCTTCTTTAAGGCCATGAAGCGTAGAGGCTTCGAGATGGAGATGATAGCCTTCTTTATGACGACTATCAATTTGGCAGTAATGTCATCCTTCAATCCGGCAGACACCCTTAAACAATTGGTAGCGGCCCTTGTCGGAATTGCTCTTATGATTTTCATGTGCATCTTCCTGAGAGATCTCGAAAGAACCAAAAAAATCAGAATGCTTTTGATCATATTATCCGCACTTCTTTTCGCTGTTAACCTGGTATTCGGAACAAGCAAAT
>CAYFWG010000078.1:635-6162 GCA_964346775.1 uncultured Mogibacterium sp. | reverse complement strand
TTTATCAATTTTGTCGATTATGTCGTAAAAGGTCTTGGTGATCTGTGCAACGATTACATTACTATAAACGAACCTAATGTTTACGCATATAACGGCTATATGGGTGGAGGATTTCCACCGGGCAAAATGAGCATCTCTAAATATTTTGAGGTGGTATCGAATCTGGCATCCGCACATATACAGGCGTATAAATTGATTCATACAATAAAACCTTCAGCTTCTGTAGGGCTTGCTATGCATCTTGCGGAATTTCAGCCAAAAATAAGGTTCATGCTTCCCCATATTCTATTGGCAAAATTCGATGAATATTATTTCCAAACCGCGATATCTCGAGCTATGTCGCTTGGCGAGATAGTTCCACCTCTTAAAAAGAAACCGGGTATTGAGCCAGGTTAATACTGCGACTTTTGGGGGCTTAATTACTATACAAGGCAAACTATAAGCACTTTCAAAGTAGGCATACCAAAGGACTGCAGGATAAACGATCTTTCATGGGAGATTTATCCTGAGGGTATCGTTTCATCGGCGCAGAAGCTCTACGACATTCTTCCGAGAGAAATTCATATAACTGAAAACGGTACCTGTGATAATAACGATGCGTGGAGAAGTAGATACATATATGATCATCTAAGAGCCCTTCTCATAAGTAATCTTCCAATTAAGAGTTATTACCATTGGTGTTTTATAGATAACTGGGAATGGCTAGAAGGAGAATCCGGCAGGTTCGGAATTGTTCACCTCGACTATCGAACTCAGGAAAGAACTGTCAAAGAAAGCGGATATTTCTTCTCTGATTTGATCAAGAATAACGGCTGCACTCAGGAAATGTACGACAAATATGTAAGCAAACAGGAATACAAGAAACAGTAACTTGAGAAAGAGTATTCTAGGCAATAGTATTAAGAAAAGTTGAAGATTATGAAAGACGATTATCAGAATTATTCAATAGACGACAGACAGGCAAAAAGGAATCTCGTATTCTTCCCTCTGGGTACCTTGGGAAGAGACATGATATATTCGCTTTTCACGAATTTTATTTTAGTCTATGTCTTATTTACCCATAACCTGAACACATCTCAGCTTATGGCAATAACGGGAATCATGATTGCCGCGAGAATATTCGATGCTCTTAACGACCCAATAATGGGAAATATCATCGAAAGAACCAGAACCCGCTGGGGAAAGTTCAAGCCTTGGATGGTTATCGGAATACTGACAACCTGTGTTGTGGTATACCTCGCTTTTAATGTCAAGCTTGAAGGCTGGGCATTTATATGGTTCTTCGGCTTCATATATTTCGCTTACAGCATAACCTATACCATGCACGATATTTCATACTGGGGCATGCTCCCTTCACTTGGATCTGATAGAGGAACAAGGGACAAATTAACTTCGATGACAAATCTTGCTGCAGGTGTAGGCGCAGGTCTTGCGGGACTTTTCATACCTATGCTCACTACAGGCTCAAAAGCCATAGGAGGAAATGCTCAAACAGCTTACGGGACAGTTGCTCTTATTTTCTGCTTCCTTGCTCCCCTTTTCTTCTCTTTCACAATATTCGGAGTAAGAGAAGATAGGTCTTATATGAATAAGCCAGGTCCTCGTGTCAGCTTCCGCAAAATATTTTCCACAATTACTGGAAACGATCAGCTCATGTGGATATCCCTCATCTTCCTTATGCAGGCTATAGGATCAACCTTGATTACCGGAGGAATAGGTTCAACTTTCATATACTTCAGATTCGGATACGACGGAGGTCTGTATTCCCTATTCTCAACGATTGGGCTTTCGGCTTCCGCCTTCCTTCTCATCGCCTATCCATGGCTCTCTGGGAAATGGAGAAGGAAGGATTTGCTTAAGACATTTGGCATACTCGCTTTCTTCGGATACCTACTTATGATTGCCTCTGTATTTTTAATGAAAGGAATGCTTTCGTTTTGGCTCATCACGATTGGATAAATGATAAGTCAGCTCGGTCAAAACTGTTTCTATATCATATTGATGATTTCAATAATGAATACAGTCGAATATAACGAATATAAAAAAGGAAGCCGTGACGAAGCGATAATCGCCTCTCTGAGACCCTTCCTTACTAAGTTTGCAAGTGCGGTCGTTGTCTTGATAACCACACTTACATATATTATTTTCGGAGTTACAAACTATACGAACCAGATATCAAATCTGGAGAAGCAAACTTCCATGGGAATTATAACCGAAACTCAAAAGTTATCTATGATTCAGGATGTCATCTCGCAAATCGACCCTTTCCAGTCCTATGGTTTACTGATAGTTATGTCTGTGCTTCCAGGATTGCTTCTACTGGTCGGCTATAGGCTTTATAAGAAGCACTATAAACTAGACGAAGAAGAATACGATAGAAT
This sequence comes from uncultured Mogibacterium sp., assembly GCA_964346775.1. GTDB lineage: Bacteria > Bacillota > Clostridia > Peptostreptococcales > Anaerovoracaceae > Crickella. The sequence continues at coordinate 3,781 of CAYFWG010000078.1, read as the reverse complement.
AGTAGAAGAAATAAGAGCAAGGAATTAGCTAATTCCTTGCTCTTCATTCATTTCATCTGGATCAGGCATAGACTGCATTGCTTCAAGAACTTCTTTCATAAGATCTTCCAGTTCCCATCCAAGCTGCTCCGCTCCTTTTCTGATCGTATCTCGGTTACATCCTGCAGCAAACCTCTTATCTTTAAATTTCTTCTTAAGCGATTTTAAATCCATATCCTTGCAACTGCGAGATGGTCTAAGCAAGGTGGCTGCTCCAATAATTCCCGACAATTCATCTGCGGCAAATAAAAACTTCTCCATCTCATGAACAGGCTCAATGTCGCAACACATTCCGTAGCCATGACTGCAAATAGCGTGAACCATTTCTTCTGGTGCATTTATCTCTGCAAGAAGTTCTGGTGCTTTAACGCAATGCTCTTCTGGCCACATTTCAAAGTCGACATCGTGGAGGAGTCCACAAAGACCCCAAAAGTCGGGATCAAAACCCTTTTTGCCTGCATAGTATCTCATTACACCTTCGACTGTTAATCCATGCTGGATATGGAAAGCTTCTTTGTTGTATTTTTTAAGAAGATCGAGTGCAATTTCTCTTGTTATATCCCCCATTTTTTATACTCTCCTTCCACGTTAGAATCAGTATTGATTATTTGAATTATAATTAGCTGATTATAACATATACTCTAAAAAATGATATAATATGAAATGTCTTATACTACCAATAAAAACAATTTAAGGAGTTTAGACTATGGATTTTTCAGGACTTTATACAAAACAACATAGCTACTATATGACAGGAGCCACAAGATCATACGAATTCAGAATTGATGCACTCAGGAAACTTAAAGCAGGCATCAGAAAATGGGAAGTTCGTTTAGATCGGGCTCTTTTTATTGATCTTCATAAGCATAAGACCGAGACTTATATGAGTGAAATCGGTATCATAATTGAAGAAATCACATATCACGAGAAAAACCTCAAGAAATGGATGAAGGATAAATATGTTCCAAGTCCTATCTCACAGTTTAAAAGTTCTTGCTTCATATCTCCAGAGCCATACGGTTCTGTTCTGATTGCATCGCCTTGGAACTATCCCGTTCATCTTTGTCTTTCACCTCTTATAGGTGCAATAAGTGGCGGAAACTGCGCTGTTTTGAAGCCTTCAGCTCAAACAGCTTCGACGAGCAAAGTTCTTGCTGAAATGATAGCAGATACATTTGAACCTGAATATATTACAGTCGCCGAATGCAGTAGAAACGAAGCAGACGTTCTTTTCGATCAACCCTGGGACTATATTTTCTTTACAGGTGGTGCTGAAGCCGCCAAGAAAATTCTGACTACTGCTGCAAAGCATCTGACTCCTGTATCGACAGAGCTCGGCGGAAAAAGTCCCGTCATCGTAGATATGTCGGCGAATATCAAGGTTGCAGCAAGAAGAATCGCTTTCGGCAAAGTTTTGAACGCAGGTCAGACCTGCGTAGCTCCCGATTATCTTTTCATCAATGAGTCTGTCAAACACGAATTCATCAGAGAATACTCAAATGCACTAAAGGAATTCTTCCCTGACAATAACTATAGTCAGATGGTTCATATAGTCGGTGAAAGGCATTACAAAAGAGTTAAGGAACTCCTCACCGATGCTGGTAAAATCGCTTTAGGTGGAGGCAGCGATGACACAAAGTTCTTCATAGAGCCTACTTTGATTACGGATATTACAACTTCGGATCGAATTATGAAAGAGGAAATCTTCGGACCGATTTTGCCCGTGATTACTTATACAAACATCAACAAGGTGATCGAGTATATAAATTCAATGCCTAAACCGCTTGCCCTATATGTTTTCACGGAAAATCGCAGAATCGAAAAGAAGATTCTTTCAAGCTGCTCTTTCGGAGGTGGATGTGTAAACGATGTTATAATGCATATCGCCTCAAGCTACATGCCCTTCGGTGGAGTCGGACGCTCAGGTCACGGATCCTATCACGGTAAAAAGAGTTTTGAGACATTTACGCATTTCCGCAGCATTATGAAAAAGGCAACCTGGATTGATTTACCTATGAGGTATATGCCCTATTCCAACCTTAAAGATAAGATTATCAGATTCGCCTTGAGGTAAAGGAATAGCGAGCAAACAAGGAAAACTGCTACAAAGATATTTATACAACAATATTTATATAACGGAGGTAAGTTATGAATTTTACAGAAAGACATCACGCTTTTATTCCAGCATGCTTCTATAAGATTCTCAAAGAAAGAGATCTCGTCGGCTGGGCTGATGCATTCAAGTATGCTGCGAGAAGATATGCCGAGCAACGTGGAGGAAGAATGGCACAAAGAGCTATCCGAGACGGTAAGCCGCTTACTATCGGAACATACTGTTCTTATGGCGAATGGAATTATACAGAAGAAGCAACTGCTGAAAACTTTCCTCAGTCTATAGACGATGAATTCAAGGGTGAGGATATGGTAAGGGTTTATAACCAATGCCCTTGGGGACAACAGTTCATGGATATGGGCCTTAAGGAAGGCGGTATCCTTTACTGTCAGGATTTGGATATGTCAATAGCTAGAGGTTTCAATCCAGAAGTACCATATGAAGTTAAACATACGATGTACGAGCATGGAACCTGTCTACATGTAATGCACGGATTGGAAAAAGATAGACCGACTGCAAAGAAGCCTGAAAATGTAAGGGATTTTAAATTTCACTGTGCGCATATATATAAGGTTTTCAGCGACATAATGGTGTCCATTTATAAATCCGAAGGAGTAATTATCGCAGCGGAAGTTCTTAAAGATTTTAGGGATGAATATGGTGAGGAATTAGCCGATCAATTGACAGAATATCGAGATATGAACTTCGACTACCTAGACAGATAATTGCTTGAAATCAAAGATAGATATCTGATTAAAAGTGGTTATATATTTAAGACACAAATTAGCGATTCTCCTATAAGGGGAATCGCTATTGACTATATGCTTTCTGTTGATATAATGAGAGCAGAAATTAAAACCGGGGGAGCAATTGCTGAGATATCTTTTTAAAGATGACCCTTACACCTGATTCGGATAATGCCGACGTAGGAAGGTAATATAACGATATATTATTTACATTCAGCAGCTCTCCTTAATAGATGATTAAGGAGGAT
>CAYFWG010000078.1:0-617 GCA_964346775.1 uncultured Mogibacterium sp. | reverse complement strand
CACAGGGTGGCTCCGTAACCCTTTTCGGTATGCTTCCTATCGTTCTTCTGGGATACCTTCTGGGAACAAAATGGGGAGTTCTCGGTGGCACAGTTCACGGTCTTCTCGACCTAATGTTCGGAGGCTTTGTCATCCACCCTGCTCAGCTCATAATCGATTATGTACTTGCATTTGCAGTCCTTGGACTTTCAGGCCTCGTAAGAAATAAGAAAAACGGACTTACGCTGGGATACCTAATCGGAATTACAGGAAGATATGCGATGGCTGTTCTTAGCGGTGTCATCTTCTTCGGATCATATGCACCTGAGAACTTCAGTGCTCTTACCTGGTCTCTTTGGTATAATCTGACTTATCTGGCAGTAGAAGGCGCTATGACCATAATACTTATTAATATCGGACCTATCAAAAGTATGTTTGTCCGCCTTAGATATACTCTCGAAAACTAATACATTGGAACTATACACTAAGGGTTATCCCGACCTTTAAAACAGAGAATTTGAATATTCCTATAGGAGAAAGGTATTGAAAATGTCTACAGAAATAAAATATCAGGAAAAGACACAGGATATTATTTCCGAACAGGGAATAAGAAAACATCTTTCTCCTTCCCTTCTCAA
>CAYFWG010000077.1:0-6198 GCA_964346775.1 uncultured Mogibacterium sp. | reverse complement strand
ATAAGAAGACTTAATAAGCTTGTCTAATCCAGTCTCATCTATCCCCATATCTTCAAGGAAAATAGCCTTATCATCGTCATCGAGCTCGGAAAGCTCAGCCTCGATCTTTGCACAAATAACAACAACTTCAGATCCTTCAAGTTTTGCATGGGCTTTGACTGCTGCTACATAGTCATTCTCGTCATCCATGATTTCTTCTTCAGAAACATTCGCAGCATATATTACGGGTTTAAATGTGAGAAGTTCCAAAGTTTTGACGAAAGCTTTTTCTTCTTCGGTAAAATCCATCATTCGCGCAGAGCGACCGTCTGACATATTATCGTAAATTTCCTGAAGGATTTTGAGCTCTGATAGAGCGAGTTTATCTGCCTTTGCCTGCTTTTGAGTCTTACCAATTCTACGCTCAAGGACTTCCATATCAGCGATGATAAGTTCTGTATTAATTGTTTCGATGTCGTCTATAGGATCGATTTTTCCCTCTACGTGAACGACGTTTGCTTCATCAAAACACCTGACAACATGAACAATTGCTTCTACCTCTCTGATATGGCCAAGGAATTTATTACCCAAACCTTCGCCTTTTGAGGCACCTTCTACCAGACCAGCAATATCGGAGAATTCGATAGTAGTGTAAATTGTCTTCTTCGAATTATATATTTCAGAAAGAGTAGTGATGCGCTCATCCGGAACAGTAACAACACCGACGTTAGGCTCAATTGTGCAAAACGGATAGTTGGCAGCTTCCGCTCCAGCTTTGGTTATGGCGTTGAACAATGTACTTTTGCCGACATTAGGCAGACCTACGATTCCAAGTTTCATTTTGTATTTGTATCCTCCGATTTCTTTGGACTGAATTGTTTAAACCAGTCTTTTGTGCATAAGTGTATTTATATAATTTAAATACAACGTGTATATAATATTATACACCGCACTCTAATTTCAATCGCTTTAGGAGTTTTGTTCATTAAATTTCTTTTTTCCAAGGAGCTGATGATAGACAATACAAAGCAAAATAGTTATAGCCATATCCGGAACTGTATTGCCGATAGGTGTTTCTATTGTCATAAGGTAGCGATAAGCTACAAAGCCAATCAGCCAAATGCATAGATTTGGTATATGCATGGACTTTTCGGTTGGAGACTTCTTTAAGATGAAGTAATCCGCAATTTGTATGGCAATCATCGGAGCAAAGACAGATCCAATCAGATACAAAAAGTTCGTTATATTATCCATAGAATAAACAATTGCCGCTATTGTACCGATGATAGTTACTGCCACAGCCGCCCATTTGCCAGAAATTTTCTTTGAAATGGATGAACTCGAAACTCCTGCAGAATAGGCATCTTGGAATGTGGTAGTAACTGTAGAGAATACAATTATCAATAAACCTGCAATACCGAGGCCTGCTTTTACCATGATTTGAGCAATATCTGTCTCGCCTGTATAAATAGCTGCACCCATGCCGATTACATACATCCAGCAACTGATTAGTCCATACACAACTGCACTTACAGCTGTAGCCTTTAAAGGCTTTTCAGCTTCTCTTGTATAGTCGCTTATTAGTGGGAGCCAAGATAGTGGCATTGCTACAGCGAGTTCTACTGCGGCACCGAAACTCATGCTTTCCTGACTAATCGATTTCATCATATTGCCGTCGATGAAAATAACTTTACACAGTATAAGCGTAAGTATAAGAAGGGCCGCCATAGCAAAGGTGTTTATTTTGCCGAGATTCTGAAGACCTATAAATATCCATAGTAGAATAAATCCGCCTATTACCGCGCACCATAACCACATTCCGACACCGAAAACACCGTTTGCCGCAAGAGCGCCATCGTAAATCATAATTGCAGTCCAGCCCATGAGCTGGAGCACGTTTAAAACGATAAATAACAAACTGCCTTTTTCACCAAAACTCATCTTGACGGTTTCCATTGCACTGCGTCTTGTTTTAGCTCCGATTAAACCTGCAGCAAAAAGCATTACACATCCGATAACATGTCCTATCAAAATAGCGGTTAAGCCCTTTTGAAATCCGAGAGGTGCAAAGTATGTTCCTGTAAGTATCTCAGCTATAGATACTCCTGCACCGAACCAAATCAGCGCATTACTAAATATTGAAGTGCGTTTCTCCATCTTATTCCACCTCCTGGCTGAAAGAACTGTTAACATCAAAAGCATGATTCATAGGTCCGCAACCTCGTCCCAAATCGAGCATAGCTGAGAGGGCACCGGATATGTAATCTTTAGCGAGTTTAACAGAAGAATCCAGATCGTATCCTTTTGCGAGATTTGCAGCGATGGCACTTGAAAGAGTGCAGCCAGTTCCATGTGTATTCGGGTTATCGATATGTTTGCCCATAAACCACTTGAATTTGCCCTTGCTGAACAATAAATCGTTTGCATCATTAACGTTATGGCCACCCTTGCAGAGGACGGCACAGCCGAAGGTTTCACTGATTGTTCTAGCTGCTTCTATCATGTCATCTGCATTATTAATCTTCATACCTGAAAGAACTTCAGCTTCTGGGATATTCGGTGTAAGCAGAGTAGCTAGTGGAAGCAATTCTTTCTTAAGCGAGTCGATTGCTTCATCTTGTATGAGTCTTGAGCCACTGGTGGATACCATTACTGGATCAATTACCAAATTCTTCACTTTATGAGTTTCTAGTTCTTTGGCTATAATGCGAATTATAGAAGATGAGGAGAGCATTCCGATCTTTACGGCATCAGGGAAAATATCAGAAAAGATACTATCTAATTGAGCCTTCATAAATTCAGGTGTAACTTCCATAATTTCTGATACGCCGGTGGTGTTTTGGGCAGTAAGCGCAGTAATTGCACTCATGGCATATACGCCATTGACCGTCATAGTCTTAATATCTGCCTGGATTCCGGCGCCTCCACAGGAATCACTTCCTGCGATTGTTAATGCTGTTTTCATTTTTTTTCTCCTTTATAACCATGCTTTGACATGGCTTGCATTAATTTTTTACGTGACGTAAGGTGGTGCCCCCAATTCGCCCCGAATTAGCGTTAACTTTCTTTATATGACCTTCCAGTAAATATCGCTAAGGTCTTTTAAATCTTCTTCTTTAGAGATACTGCTTTCATCGAAGACTCCAACAACCTTATATCCAGCTTCCTTTGCAACTTTGGCCGCAAAGAGGGAGTCTTCAAAAACATAGGTGCTCGACGTCTCACTTCCTATAATGTCCCTTGCAATATTGAAGAGTTCTGGAGTTTCTTTGGATAACTTGTACTCACTACAAGTAAGTATAGATTTGAAATATCTGTTTAGATCGAGTCTTTCAAATACGGCATCTACAAGAACCGTGTCGCTGGACGTTACAACAGCCATTGGGATACGAGCGTTGAGAAATGCATCGAGAAGTTTCGATATATCTTGTTTAAGAGGAATATCCTCTGCATAAGCTTTGAATAGAGTTTCGTTGATTCCTTTTCTCAAATATTCGATAGAAAAAGGGAGGAGGTACTCCTCTTTAATAAATGAACAACCTTGATTGATCGTCATTTTACGCAAATCTTCTGATAATCCTTCTCTCGGATTAATACCTATAGATTTTAGATATATCTCTGCGACATTATCCCAGATAGGCATCGAGTCTATCAGAGTACCATCCATATCAAAGATTGCCCCCGAAATTTTTCCCTCTATAATTAAATTATCCACTTCTTTAATAGCATTATTCATAACTGATTTTAGCCCTCAAGCATCTCTATAGTTTTCTTTTTTAAGTCTATTGTCGCCTGTCTAATATCTTCCTGTGCAAAAATAGCACTGATTACAGCGATTCCGCAGATCCCTGAACCTTTTAATTTATCCAAATTGGACATTGAGATTCCACCGATTGCAATTACCGGAATTGAGACAGCCTTGCAAATAGCTTTCAATGTGTCGAAGCTTACTTCCTCAGCATCATCCTTGGATTTGGTATTTAAAACCGATCCGACACCCAGATAGTCCGCACCTTGTTCCTCTGCAAGTAGGGCCTGTTCCACGGTTTGAGCTGATACTCCAAGAATCTTATTCGGTCCGATTTTGTCTCTGACACTTTCGGCGTTCATATCGCTTTGCCCGACATGAACACCATCGGCATCCATCTTTATTGCAATATCAACATTATCGTTAACTACAAAAGGAATATTATATTGCCTACATAATTCTTGTATCTCAACGGCTTCTCTGTAAAAATCCTCTTCGTTTAAATCCTTTTCTCGTAGCTGGACAAAAGTTGAGCCACCGAGAATAGTGGCTTTAACTTGGTCTGAAAGGGTATCATCACCAAGCCATTTGCGATCTGTTACAGCATATAGAAGTAGGTCTTCAGGCTTGCAATTGAGCTCTCTATTTACTTTATCTGATTTCATATTTGGCTCCCTGCTCCAGAACTTCAGGACTCATGTTGTATACAGCGTCTATAATTAAGTTTCTGTATGTTGAGTTTCCGTCGCCATCCTTCATACGCGAGTATCCTATTTCTCCTGCTAAACCCATAGTACATACAGCTGCTGCTGTTGCTTTGAGCTTATCGTCAGGATTTGCAACAAGAAATGCGGTAATAAGAGCTGATAATTGACATCCTGTTCCAGTTATTCTACCCATCTCAGCTCTGCCGTTGCTTATGACATAACAAGCATCTTTGTCTGCAATCAGATCATATTTGCCTGTTATTGCAATAATACAGCCGAGTTTTGCGGAAAGCTCTTTGGCGAATTTGACACCGGAATCCAAACTATCCTCTGTGAGGGCATCGGTTGAATCTGCATCAACTCCTTTGGTAAGACCTTTTCCGAAAGCCAAAGTCTTGATTTCAGAAATATTTCCACGAATTACGTCGAACTTCACTTCGCTGATTAAATCCAAAGCGGTTTTTGTCCTGAGATTACTTGCGCCTGCGCCGACAGGGTCGAGAAGTACCATGTGGTTTAATTCGTTCGCTTTGCGACCTGCAAGAAACATGGAAGGGATGGTATTTGAATTTAAAGTTCCTATATTTATGTTTAGGCCTCCACAAATCGAGGTAATATCTTCTACATCACCGATATCGTCCGACATAATAGGGCTTCCACCACAAGCAAGGAGGACATTCGCAACGTCGTTAACGGTTACATAGTTAGTGATATTGTGTACCAATGGACTTTTAGCTCTAACATTTTCCAGACAATTTTTTATAGATTTTCTCCTTTTCATACATGAAACTCTGAACTTTAAACTTCCAAATACGAGTGTTTAACATAGAAAAGGACTGTCGAAATACCATTGTGATATCTCCACAGTCCGTGCACTTGTTTCAGTATATCCCTACGTTGGCATTATCCAAATCAGGTTGAAGGTCAAAGCGTCATAGCTTCCTCTCAGCCCACTTCCTGTGAGCTCCCTTATTTTTTTACATTTTCAGTATAGCACCTCGAATAAAATTTGCAAGCAATAGTTGACCTTAAAACGAGGTGAGATTGGCTCTACTTAGAGTTAATCGGAGATTTCTTCGTCCAGTAAATATAGAGTGCAACACATATAATAATCGTGAAAACACTGATTACCTGGGCTTGCTTAAAAGATCCGATCATAAGGCTGTCTGTCCTTAAGGATTCAACGAGGAATCTTTCGATCGAATATAAAATTCCGTACAAAGTGAGAGTCTGCCCGTATGCTTTGCGATGATGATTATTGAAATAGCTGAGGAAGAAAAATAAAAGAAGGCACCATATCGACTCATAAAGAAAAGTAGGGTGTACCTTGACACCATCTACGAGGATGCCCCAAGGAAGATCGGTTGGTCCGCCGTGGGCTTCTCCGTTAAAGAAGTTTCCCCATCTACCTATGGCTTGAGCGAGTGCAACAGTAGGTATCATAAGATCCATCATGTTGAGTGGTCTTATTTTCTTGCGCTTGCAAACTATGTAGAGTGTTGCAATACCGAATATCAATCCTCCGTGAATCGCAAGTCCGCCACTTCTGATATTAATAGCTTCTGAAAAGCTGTTGTAATAATCTAGATTAAACAATACATAGTAGAGTCTCGCACCTATAATTCCTATAGGAAGCATCCAAATTGTTACATCTAAAACATCGTCTCCCGAAATACCGAACTTGGGAGCGCGTTTTGCTGAAATTATAACGGCAAGACACATAGCTGTAGCTATGAGGATGCCGTACCATCTTATATCTATATT
>CAYFWG010000076.1:0-6238 GCA_964346775.1 uncultured Mogibacterium sp. | reverse complement strand
CAAAGAAGGCAACAAGAATCGGACACAAATTCGTAGACGGTAAGAAGGTAAGAGTAGCCAAGAAGACCGGAAACGTAATCGAGTAGGAAGGGAGGAGCAACAGAATGGAAATAAGACTGAAAGATAAATATAATAATGAAGTTTTCAAAGCCATGCAGGAAAAGTTTAGCTACTCCAATCCTATGGAGACACCTAAGTTGACTAAGATTACAATCAACATGGGACTCTCAGAGGCTAAGGATAACGCTAAGATTCTTGAAAGTGCAGTTAAAGAAATCTCACTGATTTCAGGACAGAGACCTGTAGTTACAAGAGCACGCAAGTCCATCGCTAACTTCAAAGTAAGAGAAGGAATGCCTGTTGGAGCTAAAGTAACTCTAAGAGGAAACAGAATGTACGTATTTGCTGACAAGCTGTTCAATCTCGCTCTTCCAAGAGTAAGAGACTTTAAGGGACTCAGCAGAGATTCGTTCGACGGTAGAGGAAACTACTCGATGGGACTCAAAGAGCAGCTTATCTTCCCGGAGATCGTTTACGATAACGTTGAAACTATCAAGGGTATGAACATCGTGTTCACAACAACAGCTAAGACAGACGAAGAGGCAATGACTCTTCTCGAGCTGATGGGAATGCCTTTCGCAAAGAGTGCGAAGTAGTATTAGGAGGAGAATATGGCAAAGACTGCAATGAAAGTTAAGCAGGGTAGAAAGCCTAAGTATTCGACAAGGGCTTATACCAGATGCAAAATATGCGGAAGACCGCATTCAGTTCTGAAGAAGTATGGAATATGCCGTATCTGCTTCAGAGAGCTTGCTTACAAAGGAGAGATTCCTGGAGTTAGAAAAGCAAGCTGGTAAGATGTTAATTTTCGCAGGCCCGTCACGCATGGCGGTAGACGGGAACCGCGTTAAGAAAGGAGAAATACTGTTATGGCAATGACAGACCCTATTGCAGATATGCTGACAAGGATCAGAAATGCAAACACAGCCGGTCATCCAAGTGTAGATATCCCTGCATCGAACATGAAGAAATCAATCGCAGAGATCCTCGTAAATGAAGGATTCATCGGCGGATACAAAGTGGTTTCAGACAGTGCACAGGGAACTATCAAGGTAGATCTAAAGTACGGACCGAATAAAGAAAAGACGATTTACGGAATTAAGAAGATTTCTAAGCCTGGTCTTAAGGTTTATGCAAAGGCAGACAAGGTTCCTAAGGTTCTCGGAGGACTCGGAATCGCAATTCTGTCAACTTCCAAGGGTGTTATCACCGATAAGGAAGCTCGTAAACTCGGAGTTGGCGGAGAAGTTGTTTGTTACGTTTGGTAGGAGGTAGACAAAATGTCAAGAATTGGTGTTAGACCTATAACCATCCCTGCCGGCGTAGAAGTAAAGGTAGAAGATGGAAATATCGTTACGGTAAAGGGACCTAAGGGCGAACTTTCTTCAAAGATTAACAGCAACATGAAGGTTGTTATCGAAGACGGCGTTCTCAAAGTTGAAAGACCTAACGATGAAAGAAATAACAGATCGCAGCACGGTCTGGCAAGAACCCTCATCAACAACATGGTAGAGGGAGTAACCAATGGTTACGAAAGAAAACTGCTGATCGTAGGAGTAGGATACTCCGTATCAAAGCAGGGAAACAAATTGGTACTTAAGCTTGGATACTCACATCCAATCGAGCTTATAGATCCTGAAGGTATCACTACAGAAGCTCCTGATGCGAACACAATAATCGTTAAGGGAATCGACAAAGCTCAGGTAGGCAACTATGCCGCAGACATCAGAGCTTGGAGACAGCCTGAACCATACAAGGGCAAGGGCGTTCTATACGATGGAGAAGTTGTTCACAAGAAGGAAGGCAAGAGCGGAGCCGCATAGGAAAGGAGAGAGAAAATGGCAAATTTAAGCAGAAATGACAGAAGACTTAAAAGACATGAAAGAGTACGCAAAAACCTTTTCGGAACTCCTGAGAAGCCAAGAATGTGCGTGTTCAGATCCAATTCCAACATCTCGGTACAGATCATCGACGATGTAAACGGTACTACTTTGGTAGCTGCTTCTTCCGTAGATAAGGATCTCAAAGCAGAGATCGCTTACGGCGGAAACAAAGATGCTGCAGCTAAAGTGGGCAAGGCAATTGGAGAGAAAGCTATAGCTAAAGGCATCAAGACGGTGTGCTTTGACAGAGGCGGATATCTCTTCCACGGAAGAGTTAAAGAACTCGCTGATGCTGCACGTGAAGCCGGACTGGATTTCTAAGGGAGGACACGGAATGCAGAATAGAATTGACGCATCCAAGCTCGAGCTGACGGAAGACATCGTTGATATCAGACGAGTTGCAAAGACAGTAAAGGGCGGAAAGAACATTAAGTTCTCCGTTACAGTTGTTGTAGGAGACGGCGAAGGACACGTGGGAATGGGTCTCGGCAAAGCTGTCGAAATTCCTGAAGCTGTCAGAAAAGCTACTGAGGATGCTAAGAAAAAAATGATTTATGTACCTACAGTGGGAACTACAATTCCTCACGAAATATTAGGTGTATTCGGAGCAGGCAAGGTTCTTATCATGCCTTCAGCAAGAGGTACCGGCGTTATTGCAGGTTCATCTGTTCGTACAGTACTTGAAGCTGCAGGAATCAAGGACGTAAGAGCCAAGTCTCTCGGCACAAGCAATACCGGTAACATGGCAAGAGCAACAATGGAAGGTCTTAAAAATCTTATGACAGTCGATGAAGTTGCGAAGAGACGCGGAAAGATACCGGAAGAAATTATCGGATAGGAGGCAAGGATATGGCAAAACTTAGAATTACATTAGTTAAGAGCCCGATCTCTTGTCAGGGAAAACATAAGAAGATTGTGAAAGCACTTGGACTCAGAAAACTCAACCATTTTGTTGAGCTCGAGGATTCTCCCGCAACAAGAGGAGCAATCGCTAAGATTCCACATCTTCTAAAGGTAGAAGAGCTGTAAGGAGGGCAGATGCATGAGAATTCATGAACTAAAAAAGCCTGAAGGCTCCACAACGAGACCGAAAAGAGTGGGTCGTGGACAAGGATCCGGCTGGGGAACAACAGCAGGAAGAGGTATGAACGGTCAGAACTCAAGAAGCGGCGGCGGAGTCAGACTGGGTTTTGAGGGTGGACAGATGCCACTCTACAGAAGAATTCCTAAGAGGGGATTCAACAACAAATGGGCTAAGGAATACGCGGAAATCAACGTTTCAGATCTTAACATATTTGAAAATGATGCAGTAGTAGACAGAGAACTCCTACTGAGAAGCGGATTGGTTAAACAGGTTAAGGACGGAGTAAAAGTTCTCGGCAATGGAGAGCTTAAGAAAAAGATTATCGTCAAAGCGGAAAAGTTCAGCAAGAGTGCTGCCGAAAAAATTGAAAAGGCAGGCGGAAAGATAGAGGTTATCTAATGCAACTTGTGAAGACATTCTCTCAAGCATGGAAAATCAAAGAGATTAGAAATAAGATGATCTTTACGCTTTGCATGCTATTAGTATTCAGGATCGGATCAAACATTCCGGTACCGGGTATAAATAGAGAGTATCTGGCTCAGATGTTCACACGCCAAACAGGATTGCTTGATCTGTTCGATCTGTTCTCGGGTGGTGCATTCAGCAACTTCACTATTTTTGCACTGAGCATTACGCCTTATGTAACAGCATCGATTATCGTTCAGCTCCTTACGATTGCCATCCCTTATTTTGAGCGACTCGCCAAAGAAGGTTCGGAGGGTCGTAAGAAGATGGCCGCAATTACAAGGTATATGACTGTAGGGCTTGGACTTGTCCAAGCTATCGGTCTTACGATAGGTCTCTTCAGAAGAGCAATCGTAGATCAAAGCGCTTTCAACATGATAACAATTATTGTCATCTTGACAGCAGGTACAGCATTCCTTATGTGGCTCGGCGAACAGATTAATGAGCGCGGAGTCGGAAATGGTATCTCAATGATTATCTTTGCAGGTATCGTAGCTAGACTTCCGTCCGTTATCAGAGGATTGATTACACAGATTAAAGACGGAGCGGTATCGGTTATCGCTGTAATCGCACTCGTCATAATCGCAATTCTGGTAACAATGGTAATTATCCAGATGCAGCAAGGAGTCAGGAAAATTCCTGTACAATATGCTAAGAGAGTTGTTGGAAGAAAGATGTATGGCGGACAGTCTACTCACATTCCTATGAAGGTGAACCAGGCAGGCGTTATTCCTATCATCTTCTCACTATCTCTGCTTCAGTTCCCGCTGACAATAACATATTTCGCACAAGGATCGGCATTTACCGAAGCGGTAACGAAATATCTTTCGCCAGCAGGAAATCCAGGAGTTTGGATTTACGCAGTAGCTAATATCATCCTTACATTATTGTTCACATATTTCTATTCAACGATAATGTTCAATCCTGCTGAAGTAGCTGATCAGATGAGACAGAACGGTGGATTTGTTCCGGGAATAAGACCGGGAGTAGCAACCGTAGATTATCTTACTACCGTAATGGTAAGGCTGTGCCTCGCAGGAGGAGTTTTCCTCGCTGCAGTCGCAACAATTCCTACAGTAGTAAGCATATTTACACCTTTCAATTTCTCTTTCGGAGGTACTTCACTTCTGATTATGGTAGGTGTTGCACTCGACATCGTACAACAACTTGAGAATCAAATGTTGATGAGAAATTATCAGGGATTCCTCAAATAAATTGTAATTATTGCAGGTCGAACAAAAGGAGCGAAAATGAGAGCGGTTTTATTGGGACCTCCCGGAGCAGGGAAGGGTACACAAGCGGTTAAACTGGTTGAGAAGTACGGAATACCGCAGATTTCAACCGGTGATATTTTCAGAAAGAACATCAAGGAAGAAACAGAACTCGGCAAGAAGGTTCAAGAGTATACAACCTCTGGACGCCTTGTACCGGATGAGCTGGTAGTAGACCTTGTTAAGGACAGACTTCAGCAAGAAGATTGCAAGAACGGATACCTCCTCGACGGATTTCCGAGAACTATCTCCCAAGCGGAGCAGTTGGACGAATTCCTCAAGGAAAGAGGCGAGCAGCTGGATGCCGTTATCAACTTCGAAGTAGGACACGACACATTGATGGAGCGTCTTACAGGAAGAAGAATCTGCAAAGCTTGCGGCGCAGGATACCATGTTAAGAATATCCCGCCGACAGTTGACGGAGTTTGCGACAAATGTGGTGGAGAGCTGGAACAGAGAAAAGATGATACTGCAGAAACAGCAGAGAAGAGAATCGCTGTATATGAAGAATCAACTGCACCTCTGATCGAGTATTACGAGAAAACCGGAGCTCTCAAGAACTTTAACGCAGAAAAAGATCATTCAATCGTTTTTGAAGAGATCGTCGTTGCGTTGGGAGAATAATAAATGATTATAATCAAGTCTAAAAGAGAAATTGACTTGATGAGAGTGCCGTGTAAGATCACAGCAGAAATCCTGAGGGAACTTGCAGACTACATCAAGCCGGGTATATCTACAGAAGATATTAACGAATATGTAGAGAGCAGAATTACTAACCATGATATGATACCGACTTTCAAAGGATATGGTGGCTTTCCGGCAGGAGCTTGTGTATCGGTGAACGAAGAAGTTATCCATGGTATTCCATCAGTTAATAGGATATTGAAAGAGGGAGATATCGTAAGCGTAGATATCGGAGCTACTTATAAGGGTTATAACAGCGATGCTGCAAGAACTTATCCAGTTGGAAAGATAAGCGATGAAGACAGCAAGCTGATAGAAGTCACAAGGCAATGCTTTTTTGAAGGAATCAAATATGCCAGGGAAGGATTTAAAATCCGCGACATAGGGCATGCGATTCAGAAATATGCGGAAAGCTTTGGGATGGGCGTCGTCAGAGACTTTACCGGTCATGGAACGGGCTCGACTCTTCATGAGGATCCGATGATACCAAACTATGGCAAGCCGGGAACTGGTCGAAGGATCGAAAGAAACATGACTTTGGCCATAGAACCCATGATAACCCTCGGAACATACGAAGTTAATGTTATCGGCAAGTGGAAAACAGTGACAGCTGACGGAAAGAAGTCGGCACACTATGAGAATACTATATTGGTCACCGATGGCGAACCCGAGATTTTAACTCTGTAATAGGAGGTAATTAATGGCAAAGAACAATACCATAGAAGCGATGGGCACCGTTGTTGATGCACAGCCCAACGCAATGTTCAAAGTGAAGCTGGAGAATGGTTTTG
>CAYFWG010000075.1:0-6409 GCA_964346775.1 uncultured Mogibacterium sp. | reverse complement strand
TTACGCTGTTCACAGTGCTGATTAGCAACGCTGCATGATGTCTTGCTTGCAGACTGACATGATGTCTGGCATTCGCCACATCCACCCGTATTGCGGGACTTTGCCATATCTCTTGTTGTTATAGTCTTAATTCTCTTCATTGTTCTTCCTCCCGTATTATATATTTGTATACCGAATTGATTCGATTCTGTATCTTAAATTATGAGTTAGGATAACATTTATATATCCGTATTGTCAACGGACGAAGGGCTTTCAACCTGCTCTTCAACATTCAAATCTTCATTCCTATCATCGTCTGAATTTTGCTCAGCAGCGGTTATCTTGTAGCTGAAAACAGCCTCCTTCTTCATATCCCTGTTGACTACTCTTATCCTGTCAGCCCTGCCCTTTGTGCTGTCTGCCACGATGAAAATATCCACAGATTCACCAGCTGAAATTTCAATATATGCCTCCTGGCCCGATGCAGGTGGTAAATCCCACGATCTTGTCGAAGGATTATATGAGGTATGAATGAATTTAATCCTACCTACAGTTACATCTATGTGATATATGCAATCCACATTCACGCTTGGTAGCAAGCACTCGCTTTGTTTGTTACCGAGCTGCCCCCTGAGATTAACTATACTCGTTGCTTTTCTGTAAACAAGACCTCTATATTCCTGATTAATCCTCGCTTCGTTTACGATGATAATAGGACATTGTGCATTGTTTATTACATATTCTGCAGTTCTTCCGATGCTACTTAGCATATCGTCCTTAGAGGATTTAGTCATGATAATAATATCTGCACCGACCTCTCTGACGCCTCTTACAATCCTAACGCCTGCTTTTCCGACAGCAGCTTTCTTGGTTACCTCAAACCCCTCAAGAGAAGCTGATATCAAAGCGAGCTTTTCTTCCAAAGCGAGAAGTGCAGCCTCTTCAACATCGGACCTTGCTGTGTAACCGATTTTCTCGTCTACCATCATAAGGACGATGTCAACATCCTTAGGGTTGTAATTACTCTTAACAAATTGCAATGCCTTGAGGCTACGCTCCGTATCCTCCAAAGGCAGAAGAATCCTCTTCATATCTCCCTCCTGTTTACAATGGATTGTTATTATTTAAGATATCTCTTATTTATTGTCATTATTAGTATTTGAATTATCGCATACATTACCAGATAATCGTCGTCAAAACTCAAAATAATGTCGTTTTGATGTCTTCCAAGGCCCTCGAATATCAGGCGTCCTGAACCTCCGACTACAGCTTTTGTCTCGCCGTCCAGAGTGATTATATAGTTGCATCCTATATTCGCCCTCCTGCAAGCAGGAAATGAAATTGCTTCAAATTTGCCTGAAGGTGTTTCTAGGCTGATATAATCGCGACCCGATTGCGATCCCTTGAATATTTCGGCAAAATGTTCGCCTTCCGCAAGAAGGTCATAACCAGCGGTGTCTTTAACCCTGCCTTTGGCATCAAATCCATGAGGAATAACCTCTGCCATTACGTTCCCATCCGAGTCGGAAACTTTTGCGACGAAAGGAACGAATGAATTCTCGACTTTGAGAACTTCTCTTCCCTCGGAATCCAGGAACCATCCGTTATGTGAATTATGATAGTAGAAATTAAAAATGTCGAGTTTGTCTGGAACTATAACCTCTTGACCTGAACTCATTTTCTCAATCATTTCTCTGATATCTTTAAGCATCGTAACCGTTATAAGTTTGTAGGCTGCAAAAATCGAATACTTTTCCGGTGTTGCTTCGACATCTTCCATATCCAGAAGGCTCTCGAATCTGTAGTCATCTTCAGGATTTCTTATTATGTATTCCAAGTTGGTAATGTGCTTAATTATAATTTTATTTTTGTGATTAAAAAGGATAATTGTGTCTTTAAGGTCATTCGGCCCAAAAACGATAATCTCTCCTTCGTGCTTCTGATGCTTTGCAAGCCAAGGTCTACCAAGAGGAGTTTCCATGTCCTTGAACTTATCGTATAGTTCCTGAATTGGAATTTCAGTCTTTACTTCATTCTCATAAATACTTCTATCGTTAATATTTCCTCTTCCTCTATTATGAAAAACGCCATAAGTGAGAAGGGCAAATATTCCGCCCATTATCACCCTGCCTACCGAGAACGACATCAATGCCATCGCTCCGAGCAAAACACCGATTAAAGTCGTTATCTTATCTTCTTTCATGTTCTATTTCTCCTAATTTGTCTTTGTATAAAGCCAAATTAATTCTACCACATTACATATAACATCTGCTAATGTTTGCTTCATTAATTTATTTTTAAATGCTTTCGGGAAGCCATCTTTTGACAACTCCTATTAGGTAAGAAAATATTAAGAATATCGTTATTAATATAACAAGATAAAACATCAAAGACCGAATCGGTTTTGTTCAACTAATCGCCGAATTTTCAAGGTTTTTATAAACTTATAGATTCGATTATAAGTTTTCTTTTGACTTTTTTTATTGTTCAAAATCGTTAGATATTTGACTTTTTTTGTTACAAAGGCTAAAATTATAACAATATTTACATGTGGTCGGGGGTCTCTTTTTTAAAAAATTTAGACCCCCTTCGCATTATCATAAGTTGCACCTGGGTTATACCAATTCGTGACTCAGGTTATGAAAAATAAAGATTGGAGATATTTTATGTCTAGTAAAGAGAAAGGTGTTCACTCGAACAAAGACTTCGGCTCTAAGTTCGGCTATATTATGGTTGCAGCCGGAGCCGCTATCGGTCTTGGTAACATCTGGAAATTCCCGTATGTTGCTTACGGTGATGGTGGAGGTACATTCATACTCGTATACATCATCGTTGCAGTCGTCCTCGGTGTTCCGGGCATAATCGCCGAAGAGTCCATCGGTAGAGCAACAAGGTCGAACGCTGTCGGTGCATTTGAAATGCTCAACAAGAAGTGGAGCTTTGTAGGCTGGCTCATGGCGGGCACGACTCTACTTATCGACTTCTACTACCTCATCGTTTCGGGATATGTTATTAAATACGCAGTAGCATATGCCAAAGCAGTATTCACGGGAGCAAGTGTCGGCGGTGCGGACAAGGCCGCATACTACCAGAACTTCATCTCGGATCCTGTAGAGCCACTCATATATGGCTTCTTCATGGTCGCAGTTACAGGTTTAGTCCTTCTTTTCGGAATAACTCATATTGCTGAAAAGATTTGTAAGGTCATCATGCCAGGGCTCATACTCCTTCTGATTATCTGCGGAATTTGGGCTATTTCAATCTCGCCTGAAGCTAGAGAAGGTTTTAAATGGTATATACTACCTGACCTGACAAAACTAAGCATGAAGACATTCGCTGATGCTTGTATGCAGGTTCTCTTCAGTGTAGGTATTGGTTGGGCGATCTTCATCACCCTCGGTGCGAGCGTTTCCGATTCGAGTAACATGCGTTCAGATGCAAAGTGGATCGTAGTCCTAGACTCATGTGTTGCACTCCTCGCAGGATTTGGTATCATCCCTTCGGTTGTAGGATCTGGTTCCGAACTTACTTCAGGTCCTTCCCTGGTATTCCTTTCGATGACAACAATATTCGAGAGATTCCCAGGTGGAACATTGATCGGACTCTTCTTCTTTGTTGCACTTATATTCGCGGTATTCTCGACAGCATTCACTATAGTTGAGATTCCAATTAAGGTCGTCAGAGAGAAATTTAACATCGAGCCTACCAAAGCGATAATCCTCGTATCAATTATTATATTCCTAGGCGGAATAGTCAGCTCATGGTCACAAGGACATGGACTTCTCAGCGGCATTCTCCTCCCTTGGGTAGATGCAACAGGAGTTTCACATTATTGTATATATGACTGGATCGACCTTCTCTCTGGTTATGTAGGATTGCCTCTTGGTACTCTACTCTGCTTCATATTTGTATCCCGTGTATGGGGTTACGATAAATTGAACGTTGAGGTTACAAAGGGTGGCGGCAAACCTATCAGTGCTTGGGATAGACTTACAATAGGATATCTCGCTCCTATCTGCGTAATAGTTGTAATCCTTCACGCATTCGGAGTATGGTCAGCTCTCGGATTAACCTAAATAAGTAATTACTAATGAAAGAGCCGCAGCGGTAACGCTGCGGCTCTTTCATTTATTGGATTCCGGTTCTATTCTTCATTCTATATAGATTGGTATTGTCTGTATTTTCCAATGTCAGACAGGACGTTCCAAGGTATGAAGCCTCCTTTCAATCCGGCTTTATTGAGAGCATCTATTTGAGCCTGCATCTCTTTTGAACCGTATACTACCGTTGGATTCCAGTAAGGAGTATCGTAACCTGTTATCCACGTTCTGGCGACTGCAGGTGTTTCTATAGAATCCTGTTGTTTCTTCGCGTTAGAAGCCCAGTTTAGCACTGCCTGATAAGGTTGTTCCCAAGAGCCATCGTTTGCGAAATGATCTGTATAAGGCATGGCACTTATAGCATCGACTATATTGGAAATTGCGGACCAATATTGTCCATAGGCAGTGACATATCCGTTTGCACTTTCCCCGAATACATCTACAGATGTATAAGCTCCAGCCTCACGAAGCTGGTCAGTAGCATAGAAGCAGAAATTCTGTATAGCTTGTGCCTTTTCTTCATCGTACTTATTGCGGAAGTCAGTTTTCTTCGACTTCGACATATCATAAGACGCTTCTGGGAATCTG
This sequence comes from uncultured Mogibacterium sp., assembly GCA_964346775.1. Lineage (GTDB taxonomy): Bacteria > Bacillota > Clostridia > Peptostreptococcales > Anaerovoracaceae > Crickella. The sequence continues at coordinate 1,742 of CAYFWG010000075.1, read as the reverse complement.
ACATAGTCGAACTGTATTTCATCGAAACCGAATTTCTCAACCGCCTCCAGGGCGAGTTTTACATTGTACTCCCATACACCTCTTGAGAATCCGCTTGGCCAGCCCGTATTCGAACCGCTTTTTATGCAATTTTCAGGGTGATCTTTTGCGTAAGCTTTATCGTTAAATACAACGATCCTGCCTATAAGATATGCTCCTGTTTTTCTATACGCATCTACGCCTTTTTTGAAATCATCTTCCGAGGTGTAGGCTTTTTTGTAGGAGTTCGGTGAGTACTTCTTTGCCACCTCGGACTTGTAAGTCAGGTTTCCGTCTTTAATATCTATTACTACAGCATTACATCCCGATTTCTTAATCAGTTCAGAGTATTGTTCCGGATGAACTGCCGCATATGTGTTTATATACATAGTACGAGCGTCAGCACAAAACTTCTTTCCCTTTATTTCCTTCTTGTCATAAGGGAATAAGTCGAGGTTTGTCGCTTTGCCTCCGTGCAAATCGTATGAGAACTTATCCTTCTTTGCCTTGTCGTACTCACCATTTTTGTTGTAGTTTTGAGACGCTTCTTCGAGACTGCCTTTCATGTATTTTCCGTAAACATATCCCTCGGAATTCTTTGAATACTCCACCTTATACTTGTTGACATAACCGTCATCGAGGAGTTTATCGTAGCCTACGACCTTGAGCTTCTTCCCCTTTGGTGCATAAGAAGCAATCTCGGGTCCCTTCTCCGCAACATATATAGTTGCAGGTGTCCTAGCATAAACTTCTTTTTCCTGTATTGCTCCGTCTGTTGTAATAGAAAGATTTCTCGAGTCTATATAGTATTCTTTGCCATCCGATTTTATACGGTTATATATATGGCCATCTTTTCTGATTTTCTCCAAATAGCGGTTTACCTTTGAACCTCTTGTTATACTTCCTGCTTCTTTTAATTCGTCGGTGCTCTCTGGACTATACACCGTCACTGTATTTGATGTTCCAGAAACGAATGCTTTGGCAAACCAAAAATTCTTAATCACAAAAAATATCGCAACTGCGATCACGATTGAGATTAATAATATCATTACTGCGATCCGTCTGCGTTTTGGAGCGCTACTTTCCTTGTAATTCTCTTTAAATCTTTCTATCCTTGACATAAGTTCTTGTCGATATTTCATTGTATCGACTTCTACCTCCTCTACTGAAAATATGCATTTTCTTTATGGATTTATTGGTAGTTTTCAGCTCTGAAAACCACCCACAAAGAGTATAGCACAAGAACTATTAGAGTTATCCCGGTATTTGCTATATAATTGTCGATAACAGAAAAATTAAGATTTAGAATCATATTTCCGAACAGATAGGAGGATTTCTAATGGACGGTTTCAAGTTTCCTCAGGGTTTCGAACTCGGAGTTTCAAGTGCTGCCACGCAAATAGAAGGCGGTGAGATAAATACGAATTGGCATGACTGGGCAAAGCTCGGAAAAATACACGATAAGTCGAGTCCAGCTATAGCCAATATGCACTGGAAGAAATGGAAGGAAGACGATGACCTAATGGCAGAGCTCGGAATTCGTAGTGCGAGGATAGGAATCGAGTGGGCACGCATAGAGCCGACACCTGGCATTTTCGATCATGCCGGTCTCCAGCATTATATAGATGAGCTTGAATATATGAGAGATCTCGGAATCAAACCTCTCCTTACCTTGCATCACTTCTCTAATCCTTCCTGGTTTGAAGAACTCGGTGCATTTGAAC
>CAYFWG010000074.1:0-6732 GCA_964346775.1 uncultured Mogibacterium sp. | reverse complement strand
CGACATTCAGGGAATCGATTATCAGATACTGGTTGAGGCGGACTTTCTTGTTAATGCTTTTAAGGACAATATGCCGGATGCATCCATTGAAAGCTTTATGACTAAGGTGTTTATGACTGAGACCGGAACAGAATTCCTTAAAACAATGTATAAATCACAATAGAAAACCCCAAAATTGGAGTTTTAAGAATTTTGGCGAAAAGTATCAAAAAAGTAAATGTCACATTTTCTCATATGTACCCTCTACACACGGAACAAACAGAAAAAGACGAGGGTGTGCACAAAGCAAACGGAACAAACGGGAACAAGGCTACCGTGTGCATTTTGTATTAAACTCGTGTCCTTCTCCATACAAAAACCTCGGACAATCGTCCGAGGTTTTAAATTTACCCATTATGTATTCATGTATGTATCCGTGCGAGATTCTCTATGTCTCCTCAACGAGTTACTCTGTTTCGAGATCGAGAACCCTTATTCCTCCCGGAACTACATCTATCTTGAGAACTCCAGTCTCGAACCCTTCTCCATCTCCTACAAACCTCATTGTCTGTGAAGCAAGCGGTTCTATTACAATGCTCTTCGCTTGAGTGTATTCCAGAATCTCATCTCGATTCTTAATATCGAGAATCTTTCCAGCAATATACTTCTTGAACAATGAAACGAATTTTCTTCTGGTTATGTCCTTGATAACCATCAATTCCAGAAGTCCATCGAAGAGATCTGCTCGTGGACAGCTGTGCACACCGCCACCACAGAATCCGCCGTTGCCTATTGTGGCAAGGAGGAGTTTATCGTTATAGAATTCTTTTCCGTCAGCCGTTATTTTCAGTTCGTCACCCTTCTTGGCAATGAAGATCTTTGCAGCTGCAAGGTAGTACGCACTTGGTCCACTTATATATGAATTCATCTTAAGTTCATTAGTCAGAAGTGCAGTATTTCCGTCAAATCCGATGTTGATGCCGTTGACTATGTAGTGATATTTTTCCTCATCGCCTTCCGTCCAGGTCAGTTTGATCAAATCCATGTTTCGAATCTTGCCGTTAAGGTGGGAATAAAGGCTACGGAACTTCGCACCTGCTTCTTTGCTTCCGCCAAGTTGTCTGACGAGGTCATTTCCGCTTCCTACTGGAATAACACCAAGAATCGCGTTGTCGTGACCCATTATTCCGTTTGCTACTTCCTGTACGGTTCCGTCTCCACCGCAGGCAAATATAACGACTTCCCCTTCGGTTTCTCTTGCCGTACAATCTGCAAGAACTGTCGCATCCTTCTCGCCACCAGTATAATAGATCTTGATTTCAACATCCGGATTATCAGCGGCAAGCTGTTCTATGTCCGGGACCAGTTTTCTCTTGTGTTTTCCTCCGCCTGAAGCTGGATTGATTATGAATACGTATTTCATGTATAACTTCCTTTTAAAAAATTTTTACGCCATAGTATAACACATAAATTATTATTCTACATAATTATCGTCATAAATTAACTTGGGTTTTGCCCCGAGGTAATCCAGAGATACCAAATAATAATCTACCCCTCGATGTTCACCTTTTATTCCTTTTCCGTATGACATTTGACCGTGTAGGTGTCCATAAACGCATTTGCTTACACCATATGTCTCAAGCATCTTTGTGAAGTCCGTCTCCTGTGCATTGGGCCCCGTCGGAGGATAGTGAAGTGCAACGATAATCTCTGCACCTGGAGCCTTTTTCACTGCAGTATCCAGCCCCATTTTCAGTCTCAAAAGTTCTCTGGCGTATATCTTCTCATCGTGCTCGGTGTATTCATCCGAGCCAGGATAAGGCCATCCTCTTGTGGCGCATATTACTATATTTTCACTCTCGACATAATAGCTGTCGTTTTGCAAAAATATTATATCTTCATATAGTGAATTAAGATGGGTAATCCTGCTCCACCATAAATCGTGATTTCCCTTAGATAATATCTTCTTGCCAGGCAAAGCGTGAATCCATTCCAGATCGTGCATCGCTTCGTCAAGCCTAAGCGCCCAGGAAATATCTCCCGGTATCATCACGATGTCGTTATCCGACACCCTCTCTTCCCAAGCTTTCTTGAGCCTATCGGTGTGATTCTCCCAATCCTCTCCGAAGACTCCCATCGGTTTATTTGTACTCTCGTTCAACGACAGATGTAAGTCTGCTATCGCCCATATCTTCATCTTCTTCTCCGTCATCAAGCAACATTACATCCCTTAGTTTGCGGTTAATTGCTCTCGTTCTAACTCCTTCAAGTTTGTCAAGCTCGTCATCCGCTTGACGTATCTTCTTCCTCGCATCCTTAAGACCTATATCGAATTTTGTAAATTCTGTCTTAACTTCCGATAATATCTTCCATACCTCGCTCGATTTCTTCTCTATCGCCAATGTATGAAAGCCCATTTGCAAACTGTTAAGCAGTGCCGCCATAGTGGTCGGCCCCGACACAGTCACTTTGAACTCCCTCTGCAGGAGTTCTATAACTCCCATATTAACTGCCTCTGCATATAGCCCCTCAAAAGGAAGGAACATTATGCCGAAGTCCGTCGTATGCGGTGGGGAAATATATTTGTCTTTGATATCTTTGGCTTCCTTGCGGAATGCATTCCTTAGATTCGTCTTGCACCTATCTACTAGCAACTTGTCTCCTGTGTCATATGCATCCATCAACGAGCTGTAAGTATCGGCAGGAAACTTAGAATCTATCGGCAGATATACGATGTTCTCTCCGTCACCAGGTAGCTTTATCGCAAACTCTACCCTCTTATCGCTTCCTGGAACAGTTGCGACATTCTCGTCGTATTGATCGCTATTAAGAATCTGTTCGAGAGTAGCGGCAAGCTGTACTTCTCCGAGGATCCCCCTCGTTTTGACATTGGATAGGATCTTCTTGAGATCTCCGACATTGGCTGCTACGGATTGCATCTCGCCCAAACCTCTGAAGACCTGCTCCAGTCTTTCGTCGACTGTCTGCCTCATATTGTCGAGCTGGTTGGTGTTCTCATTTCTGAGCCTCGCCATGCCTTCTTCGATATTCCTCAGCCTGTACTCCTGTTGGTCGCTGATCGCCTTCTGATTTCTCTCGACCATCTCACCGTACATGGTAAAGTATGAGTCCATCTTGACCGTATTTGCCTCTATTCTATGATTCGTCCTCTGAGTTCTTCCAAGCGAAATCAGGCTGATTATCAATGTAGTAATCAGCAGAACGGCGAACAATAGAATAATTATCACAAAGGTGTTCGACATATCCTCTATTAGCTCAATTCTTCGTCGACGAATTTGAAGATTGCGTCCGTATTATTCAGAACGATCTGCGTGAATCCGTCTTTGTTGATAAGGTATCTCGCCATCTCTCCGCGTCTCAGGTCGGACAAATCGTTCGCGAGTATATAGTCCATATTGTTCTTGTTGCAAAGGGCTGTAGCCACATCGAAGAGTTCGCCTTTTTCAACTCCGTCGAGTAGCTTGCAGCCTATAAGCAGGGCATTAGGGAACCAAAATCTGAGTTTTCCGATAATCTTCGGTGTGAGTCCGAGTTTAACCGTGAGATTCTTCTGGTAGCTGCTGATTTTGTTATTGTTATCGATCTTGCATTTAGGCTCTTCCATTATTTTCAATATGTCCTCAGACGACTTAACCTTATCTAAGTGTTTGTAAATTTCATCAGCCATGTCTTCCAGAAGGAATGCAAAGTCGGCTTTGTAATCGCCAGCAGCAGCAGCATGGATTAAAGCGTCGATATCATCCTGTCTTGCTTCGCGCTCTATAGCGTCCATCATTTCTTGAGTATCTTCAACCCTTACGATTCTGAGGTTTTCCCTCGACTCAAGTTTGACTGCATTATTTAAAATTGCGACAACATCGTATCCTGCACTTGCGAAAGATTCTGCCAAAGCGACCGAAGTTCCTCCTGTAGACATATTGGTTATCTTCATAACCTCGTCTATAGGCTCGTTAGTAGGTCCTCCTGTAATAATAATCTTCTTCATATTTTTACCTCCTATCGCCTCCATCGGCGATTCTATTCTAAACGATTCTACTAATACTATTTTGCCCCGTCAATTGGGCTGGTTGATTTATATTGTTTTTCTGTGCCTATTAACTATGTTATTTATTATTAATTATCTGTCTTATAACGTAGCCTGCAAGTTCGAGACCTGCAGATGCTGGAACATAACTTATGGTCCCAAGCACTCCATCCCTCGGAATAGGCTTCTCATCCGAAAAAACAACTGAAAGATTCTCTATTCCTCTTTCGCGAAGCTTTTTTCTTATAACTTTCGCAAGAGGGCAGACCGTCGTCTTTGAAATATCCGTGTGGGTGAACCCTGTTCCGAATTTGCCCGCAGCTCCCATCGACGAAACTATATTGACACCCTGACTCTTCGCTTTGACTATTAACTCGATCTTTGCATCGACAGAATCTATTGCATCAACTACCCAATCGAACTCGGTCAGATCCAGGTCGTCTTCCAAGGTATAAAATCTAGGAAGTGATCTTACCTCTATTTGCGGGTCTATGTCCTGTATTCTGTCGACCATAATATCTGCCTTGTTTTTCCCCATAGTGGATGTCAGTGCTACGAGCTGGCGATTGAGATTGCTCGGAGCAACTTTATCCCCATCCATAAGTGTTAACCTTCCCACGGAAGCCCTTGCGATTGCCTCTGCAGCATAAGAACCAACTCCGCCGATTCCGACGATAAGAATATTCGCAGCCCTTAGTTTATCTATTCCCTCTGCTCCGATAAGTTTCTCAGTTCTTGTAAATCTCTCTTCCATTTAAATCAATCTATCCTTTTTATGTCTCTTAATATTCTATAGATGTCTTCCATGCAAAATCCACTTCTTTCGAGCTTTCTAGCGATTTTAGAGACAAGTCTGTCGTCTACATCTCTTCGTATTATACGCCCGCTTCCGTCTTCAGCCTCGTAGAAGACTTCCTTTCTTGCAATCTTCATTGCTTCCGAATACTCGTCTATATTATTTTCATATTTGAAATCTTCTAAAGCATTCTGGATCTTCTCTGCGGAAACTCCTTTTTCTTCAAGCTCTCTTCTCGCCCTTAAAGAACCCCTGTGCTTACTGTGATTATAATCGAAATACCGAAGAGCATAATAGTAATCGTCTATATATTTTAATTCAGTAAGTTCTTTAACGGTTTCAGTTATCTCATCCTCTGAATATCCTTTTTTCAGCAGATGATTCTTTAATTCAAAAGCTGTCCTCATCCTGTTCGCAAGATATGAGGAAGCTGCTTCGAGAGCCGTCTTTGTCTTTGAAGGCTTTTCTTTTGACTGTTTTTCTTCTGAAGCCTTTTTTCTATTTGAATCTTCTTCTGTATTGCCTAAAAAATTCGATTTCTTCATACTCGTGTCTTTACCTATATTTCAATAACTTCGACTGGCTCCGCTTCTCCCATCAGACAGACAGCTGAATAGATTTTGTCCTGTTCATCAGTCGGAATAACTATATCAAATATGCTGTATACAGAGCCTTCGACATTGACTTTGTCCTCGAGCGACGATGGAAGATTTGAGGATACTACGCTTCCACCCAAGGCCTTAACAAGGGACTCCCTTCTCGTCCATATCCGGAAGAACTCCTGGCGTCCACCTTTGCGAACAAGTTCCACTTCCTCTTTGCTGAAGAAGCGTTCCGCCACTTTGTCTTGAGGAACTTCTGCGATATATTGAACATCCAAACCGCATACTTTCTGTCCGATCAAAACAGCCCAGGTGTCCTCGCTATGAGATATCGAGAATTCATCGAAGTCGGGAATATATGGTTTTCCCCTTTCATCCTTTATCTCTATCGAACGGACAAGATCCCTCGCCTTTTCGTTATCTTTCAAATACAAAGATATTGCTTTGGTGAGAAGTTTCCTGCTTTCTCCTTTATCGTTTTTAAATGAGTGGGTAAAATATAAGACCACTATTTCAGCTCCTTAACAGCTATTTCCAAAGCTTCATCACCGCTCGCCTTTATGTCGGGTGTTATTCCAACTCCGTCGACACTCTTCCCGTTGGGTCTGAGGTATTTACTCATCGTAAGCTTAACAGCCGATCCGTCTTTAAATACTGTGATGCTCTGCGTAACTCCCTTGCCATAGGTTTTAGTACCAATGACTTTCGCCCCATTGTTGTCCTGTATGGCCGCAACGACTATTTCAGATGCACTGGCGGTGTTTTCGTTTACAAGTACGACGTAATCTATTCCGGCCGAGCTTTCGCTGGATGTGTGAACGGTTTCTTTTTTGTTCTTCTGGACATCGGTCATAATCTTTCCCGAAGGAAGTAGGTAGTCAGCCATATCGATACCTTCTTCGGTCAGACCGCCTCCGTTATCTCGGAAGTCGATAATAAACTTGTCGCAGCCTTCCTTCTGAAGCTCCTTGACAGCCGCTTTGAAATCCTTTGTTGTGTCTTCGATAAACGAAACAACTCTTATATAACCGATATCTTTGTGCTTTACATACTTTTCGTATAGGACAGAATCCTGCTCGAATTTTGCTCTTTCGAGGGTGAGATTGATTTTTTCATCTCCCCTTTTTATCAGAACCTTAACCTTAGTTCCCGCTTTTCCGGTCAGTCTAGCCGATGCATCCTCGATATCCCTAGGTTTTTTCCCGTCGACCTCGATGACTATGTCTCCGTCTTTTATTCCCGCCTTATTTGCCGGACCGTCCTTGAACACGTATCTGACAACTACGCCCCCCCCCTCCCGCGCGCCTGCC
>CAYFWG010000073.1:4800-6737 GCA_964346775.1 uncultured Mogibacterium sp. | reverse complement strand
GCCTCATTGATAAGTTCTTCTACGCTTCTATCATCCGAAGATAGTCCAGCAGTGATGATGGTGTTAATCTCTTCATCGGCAGCTACCATCTCTTCTCCATACTTAAGAGAAGCAGCGATTAACCTCAGTACAAATTTCTGCTCTTCTTCGCCTGTATAGTCATATCCAAACCTCATGGATATTTCATATAAGTTTCGTAGTAGTAAAGATGTGAATACGGCAACATCGGGGATTCCTACCCCGATGATTCCCATCGCCGTTCCAGCAACAGTCGATGCCATAGTGTGAGCAATGCCCGTTCCTACTGCTCTATAGCCAAATCGCTTGAGATCCCTCCTTCGACCATGAACCCTCAGCTTCTGTGTATCGTTGTCAAAGCTGTCTCCTATCTTTTTCCTCGGATAGGTCTTTTCAATCAAAGTCGTTCCCTTTGCAAATATAAGATGAAATGCTTTTGCAAATGCCTTGTCGAGAGTTTCCTCTAGCTTGTCAGGAATCTTCTCAGCAAGGATTTTATCCAGTTTTGTGTCCTTTTTCTCTTTATATTTGCTCAAAAAACGTCTTTCTGCTCGTTTTAAGCTCTCTATTTCCTTGTTTATCGCGGTATTTTTCATAAATTTCTGTGTTTTGTCCTAATAATCTATCTTTTTATTCTCTTTTGCGAAAATTTCTGGATGGTTTTGTATAAATTCGCCTACATATCTGTCATTTCCAGTAAAGCTCTTGTCCAGATATATCATAGGTTCCGATTGATTTTTGATGATTTTAACATCGTAAATCGGCTTTGTACCTTCCAGGGCATAAAAAACATTTCTGTTATCCGCCGTCCAATTCATAATATCCTTATTCGCCGCCTGTATCAAGCCTGGTACTAGATTTTTCGGCACAAGATATGATGCGTAAGGATCCTCATTTACATCACCATGCCTATACACCGCCACCGACATGCCTTTTTTCTCTATGTCCGAAAGATTAAATCGTTCTCTGCTTCGTATATATCTGTCGTTATATAGATATTCGTATATCTTAATAGCTTCTCCCGTAACATCATTATATTCTCTCTTAATAACCTTCCCATCCTTTTGATGGTATGTCACGGCAAAATGTGTCTTGTATTCTTGCCTTGTGGTCGATTTGGTATTAATTATTGCCTCGTGTAGGGAAACAACCATCTTAATAGTATCCGGATTTTCTATATTATCAATCTCGTTATTTCCTTCTTTCTCGTTTTCAAACCCTTCATTTCCTACTATATCCACTTTTGCTATATTTCCGATATCAGGAATTCTCTCTTCATATCCCGATACATCGAACATAGTGAATGCGCAGGTAATACACATTATAACTGCAAATATTCCAAGAGTTCTCAGGTTTCGTTTGTTAAACACCCGGAAGCTCTGATCGGCGATCATACAGAATATAGGGAAGAATATAGCCGTTCCCAGGAGCATTACCAGCAAACTGATTCCAACCGAATTATTAATCGTAAGAACTGTATCGCTTATGAACAAAAGTATCGAAACGGATATAAAAGTAAGTATTATCACGAGAACTGGCGACACATAAGGAACCACTATTGAATTTTCCTCATTTTCGAGATGAATCCTCTTATATATTTCATGCGCTGAAACTACGAGCACCAACATAACAGCAACGTAAATGAAAGGGATTATAGAGAATTTCGACAAAGGAAATTCCGCTCTTGTGAACATATACGAGTATGGAGAAAGATACTGTATGCCCTTTAACTCCATCGTATACCCTCTTAGATATATGCTGAAATATCCCTCTGCGATGAAATATACTGTTGTAGGCAAAGCCATCAGGAAGAACGATAGAAGCGTCTGAATCAAGCCTGTCCCCGCAAGGATTCCGGCAAAGACGGATATGCAATATGCAAACATAACCATCAGCAAGTTATCTATCATCCAGCCGAA